>PFXI01000103.1 GCA_002791575.1 Zetaproteobacteria bacterium CG_4_9_14_3_um_filter_54_145
AGATCAGCAACAGGCTCCCAAAGGGGGTGTCGACTTCACCGGAATAGGGTGTCGCGTTCGACTGGAATCAGGTGCCGACTTCACCGGAATACGCACGCTGATGCGCTCTGGCGCTAATTGCTTGATCCGTTGCTGTTGTTGCCAGCTGAGCTGATTTAACAGCAGGCTATGTAAATCCAGTTTAAAACATTGCTTGAGGCTGTTTTCATTGCTTAAGTGCGGCTGCAGCCATGCATCCAGCGTGTCGCTCAGTCTCTGTTGTGAAAAATCTGGAAGAGGCTGATCAGCAAACTGTTTTTTCAGTGCTACATTGTTATCCAGGTGGTGATGAATAAATTGCACGCGCTGTTGCAGGCTGAGCACCTTGGCACTCCAGTTCAGGCATGCCAGTCCCATATCTCTGATGGCCTGTAGCAGGCAGTCCTGCACGGCCTCTCTGCTTTCGCTGCTGTTCATAATGGCTTCTTGTAACACTATTTTTCCAATGCTACTGGTCTGTTTGACCTCAACACGTTGTGCGCCGTCGTTCCATTCAACACGTTCTTCATGCTGAATATGCTCGCTAAAATATTCCTGCAGTTGTTCGGCGCTAATATCTGCCGCCAGATAGATACAGGCTTCACCATGTTTGGCATCCAGGTTGGCGACGACAAGATATTCATGCAGATGATGCTGCAGATAGGGCGGGATAACAGCGCCTTTACCGTTACTGAGCAGATAACGTGCTTCGTTGGGGTTACGGCGTTTGGCGATTCTGTCGGGGTAGGCATAGGCCAGAAGCACACCGCTACAGTGACTGTCCGGCGTCTCTTTGTTTACTCTTGCTTTGCTGCACTGTTTAACGCGCCTAAAAAAATCATCGGCGCTTTGTATGATGCGTTTGCACTGCTGGCTATCGATGCCGTGATGGTTTGATCTTGCATGCACAAGCACATGAATTCGGTCATGAATGTCGGCACTTCTGTCTGCATTAGCCAGGAACAGATCTTTCTCGGTGAGCAGGCTGGCGATCAAACAGGCGTGATAAGCCTGATCAAGGTAAACAGCAGCCAGCATCATGTGCGCCAGGCGTGGATGCGTGCCCAGTTTCAGCATATCACGGCCGTGCGCAGTGATATTGCCCTTCTCATCAATAGCGCCGAGTTGCTGCAGTAGTGTTTTTGCCTGCTCTACGGCACCGATTGGCGGCAGATCCATCCACTGCATCTCATCAGCCCTGGTCACGCCCCAGTTGGCAAGCTCCAGCACCAGCGATGAGAGGTCGCTGTGTAAAATTTCAGCCGCTGCATGTTTGAGCAGATGTGATTGTTGCTCAGCCGTCCACATACGGTAACAGACACCGGCGGAAAGCCTTCCGGCGCGCCCACTGCGTTGCTCGGCCGAGTCCTGTGAAATGGAGCGGGTGGTAAGCCGGTTCATGCCAGAGGCAGGGCTGTAGTCGAGCATGCGCTCGAGCCCTGAATCAATCACGCAGCTGATACCTTCAATGGTGATACTCGTTTCTGCGATATTGGTGGCCAGGACAATTTTACGTATGGCTGTTCCATTGGATGATGCAGCGGGTGCTGCAATAGCCAGATCCTGTTGCTGCTTGTTTAAACTGCCATGCAGCGGTGCAATCAAAATATTCCTGATCAGTGCGTCATCAAGGATCTGTTTGATCTGTCTGGCCAGCTGGTTGATCTCTTTGACACCGGGTAGAAATACCAGGCAGTTGCCCTCGTGTTCATGAATGAATGCTTTGACCGTGTTGGTCAAATTGATCATCAGTTGCTGCTGAGGCTTTGTATTGTGCTGACGGATCACGTGATCGAGATATCTGTTGTCGACAGGAAAGCTGCGACCTTCACTCTCAATGATCGGTGCATGATCCAGCAGAATCGCGACAGCATCTGTATTAAGGGTCGCCGACATCACCAGAATTTTCAGATCTTCGCGTAAAATCTGCTGGCTTTGCAGACAGAGTGCCAGTGACAGATCTGCATGCAGGCTGCGTTCGTGAAATTCATCAAAAATAACCAGCGCAGTGTTTCTAAGTTCCGGGTCAGCCTGAATTTTGCGCGTTAAAATACCTTCGGTGACCACTAGGATTTTTGTTCTGTCGCTAACGCAGCTGTCCTGGCGAATCTGGTAACCCACGCTTTCACCGACTTTTTCACCGAGCAAAAATGCCATGCGCGCCGCCGCATTGCGTGCAGCGAGCCGGCGCGGTTCGAGCATGATGATCTGCATATCACCCAACCAGTTCTCACCCAGCAAGGCGATGGGTACGGCAGTGGTCTTCCCTGCGCCCGGTGGAGCTTGTAGTACCAGACGATTGTGCGTGGTTAATCTGTTTTTGATCTCTGGCAGAACATCATGGATGGGCAGGGTTGGCATGGGGCGGGATGGCATGGTGAAACTATAGCTGAAGGTAAAACAAAAACACTTGCAGTCATTGGGGCCTCTAACATTTTAAAACCGTCAGATAGCTTATTTTTGTACGTGATGAAGAAAATCTTAGCCACTGATGAGCCAGACCACCACCCTCGCTAGCTCGCTTATCGCTTGGCCTTAGAACCCTTAACCATTGGCCACTGATTTCACGAATTTACACTGCATGCCCTTTATTTGTATCCATTCGTGTAATCCGTTCCCAAAGGAGCTCCTCTGTGCTTCGCCATTCACCTTCTGGCTCGCTTCAATTTTTGTCTATTCAATTCTTTTCAGCCTTTACCAGCCCATGGATCAATCTTCTTTTTAGCGGGCCTCTCACCCCACGGATCTCGCTCAGCTGGCCTGTTTGCTCGCTTGTCACGCAACCGCTCAGCTGACTTCTTTGTACGCTCTTCGCGCAACCGCTCAGCATCTTCGAAACTCAGTTCTTTAGGGTCACCCGGAACCTGGCCTTCTGGAATAAGCCGCTCCCTTGGAGGCATTAAAAACTGCTCATAAGATGCTCCGGGCAAGTTTTTATACTCATACACACTGCTGTCCGGTTAAACATTGATCAGGCTCAGTTGGTTTAAATTTTCAGTTGGTTGTCGTTTTGGTGGAGGCGATTGTTTCATCACTAATTCG
>PFXI01000042.1 GCA_002791575.1 Zetaproteobacteria bacterium CG_4_9_14_3_um_filter_54_145
ATGCCAAGTATCTGTTGGTATAAATGCTTGTCTCTCATTAACCAAATATAGCTGATTCTTAGATTTTACCCACACAACTTCGTGAAGCGCCATTTTTTCTAACTAGACGAGCATTACACTCCAGACAATTCAACAATCAAGTATCTGATCTCTGCATTTCCGGGGTATGTCACATGGCACTAGTGCCACCCATAGTGCCCCTTATTTCCTATTCACAAATCTTGGAGTTCGCTAATGTTATCCATGATGTATATTTTGACTTTACTTGCACAAGTTTTCGATTGCATCCGTTTCTGTGTATAATATTTCATCTTGGGAACCCAACCATGTAGCTGATTAATCAGGTGCTCCCTAGGCAACGGGCATATTAAGCTTGTTATCTACGTAAGCTTATAGAGACTGCCACTATATATGACTGCAAATTTATTTAACCTACCTACTAGTCAACGAGAGAAATTCGTGCGCCATTTTCTCAGTAGCGTCGATTGTGAGATAGCCTTTGCTGGCGGAACAATGGCTACATTAGTGGCTAGCATTGAACCTATTAAAACATATATGGAAAGCATCGGCTTTACTGAGTGCAAAGAAATACTTGAAAGTAGCGTTTCTTTTGAAACAAGCCCTGATGGTAAGGCCCCCCGCAAAATAGAGCAGGTATCTAAGGCTACTGGGCATTTCTTTCGCAACCCTGATTCAGAGTTAGCCTGTAGTATTCTTGCTGATAAAATAACATTAGGAACCAGAAACTATACTGGATTTGAAGACTTCAGCTCTGCATTAGATAATATAGTTACATGCCTTACAACTCACTTAGAAAATCGCGATGTAGTGAAAGTTGGTTTGAAAAAAGTCAATTCGATTGTTATGGAGAAGGTAACGCGATATGACGCAGCTTGTTCGATATTTAACCCCGCAATTTTTGCGTTGCTTCGCAGTGGACTCCCTACATCCAGTGTGAAAATAGCTCAAGAAGTTTTGGTTCTTGAAACTGAAAGTTCCGCCTCATTATTGAGGAATACCCTTAGAGCCCTGGACGATAAAAACTCATACGAAGCAAGTCTGGATTTTGATGTTGTCAGCAGAAAAACATCAACTTCTAAAGTGGCTTTAGAAACAACGTTAAAAGAGCTGAACCAAGTACACTTTGATTTATTCAAATGGGCAGTTACAAAAGAAATGATTGCATTGATGAACAAAGAAGGTAACTAATGTTGGCTTATTATGACACTACCGTAGAGAACATTGATATTGCAACTGAACTTGGCAAACCACGACCTGTGATTGCTCAAGTAAAGTACGATGAAAACTTCGGAATTCGAAAACTAAGTGACGGCGTTAGTTTCCGAAAAGGTGA
This sequence comes from Zetaproteobacteria bacterium CG_4_9_14_3_um_filter_54_145, assembly GCA_002791575.1. Taxonomy (GTDB): domain Bacteria; phylum Pseudomonadota; class Zetaproteobacteria; order Mariprofundales; family Mariprofundaceae; genus Mariprofundus. The sequence continues at coordinate 1,355 of PFXI01000042.1, forward strand.
CGGAACTATCACGGATACACTTAGTGATGCTGTTAAGCCCTATGAAGCCATACTCACAACTACCATCAATACGGCTCGGGTGATTCCCACTCCAAAAAGTTATACTGAAAAAGATAGTGCCGTGCTTCAATTATTAGAATCTAGCTTACAAAATAACATTTTTTCGTCTAGATGGAAAGCTGATGGCATAAGCGAACCTACAGAAAGCTGCAAAGAATCATCGTTAGCTTTATCGATGTTGATTTTCGAGCAGCACTCTATTCTACCGGTAAGAATTGCTCCTTCCATTGAAGAAGGCATAATGATTACATACCAGAAGGAAAGTATTAAGTTACTTATAGAGCTGTATAATACTGGCGAAATAGCCGGACTTCTGAGAGATGAAACAGGCATACTAAAAGCAGATGATTTCGACGCGCACAATGACGCTCTATATTTAATCTCTGAGTATAAAAAGTTACTTGCTTAGCAAGACCCCAGTAACGTCGGATGCTAAATATACTTCAGAAAATTTTAAAGCGTCTTAACTTGGTGCCGTGTGTTCCTCGACACTTAGCCCCAAATGGCCGTAAAGCAGATCAATCCTTTAAAGAAGACTGCAAACTGTACCGGGGCTTTGAGCCTTCAGATATGTCTCCTGTCGATGGAAAAATATTAACAGAAAATATAAAGTTTCCGGACTTCTCCTGTAATTGGAGTAAATATTCGGTCCCTGAGGACATTAGATTCAGGATTGCAGGCTGTGAAAACGATGGCTGCTACTCAGTCACAACAAAAGTTGCCCGGTTTGATAGCCGTGCAACTCCAGTACATGATCCTATCGACAAAAAACCCTGGTATAATTATTCTCATGTAGAAGTTAGAGCGCTTAGGGCAGGAGAGGATGCCGAAGAAACAATTCCTCCAAAAAAAAGAAAACTCACAAATTCTATTAAGTTAAAATATCGCGAACATTTTTCAAATCACTCAATAATTGAATTAGACCCAATACCCACCAAGCGATAGAATAATTCACTAAGGATGTATGAGCGTACTAAGTTTATATCTCTCAATTTAAAGAGTCGAAGGCTAGCGAATAGAATTGATTTAATATGTGCCGATAATCGGGAATCACTGGAGCCAACAAGCCGAACGCACAAATTAACATTTTTCTCAGCGAGGCGTTTTATCTCTCTACAAAAACTCTGTCTAGATTTGTAATCAGGTTGTGTCCAAACAAGGTGCCTTTTGTATTATTTTCACTTGTTTGGCCTTTAGCTTGAATCGATGCATTCGCCAAGTGTTTGGCTGGTTTTTTTTGCTTAGAGAGCCCATGTAGCTGATCACCAGAGTAGGTTATGATTCCCTTTTCGCGTTAGGCCTTGGCCTCTTTCTACAAGAACGACGTGACTGAATGTCAGCCCATTCTGCGTCAGCCACTATTCGCCTGTTTAGCCTGGTAGTTCTGACAGAGCATATGGGATGCACTCTGAACATCAAAACAGGGCAAGCGCGGGGACTTGAAGTTGAATGCGCGGCAACCATGCGGCCGCGCCTTATCCCAGGTAACAAAATAATTCCGGCAGGTACGGCACTGCGCGGGCCTTGATTGATCAGGCTGCTCAGCCATCGATGTCGATCTGCACCATGCCGTGCTCAACGCGCACGGGAAATGTGTCAAGATCCTCATAGGCGGGTGGCGTCAGCGAGCGGCCATCGCGGATGCAGAAGCGGGCACCATGGCGCGGGCAGATGATCTGATCACCTTCACACCTGCCGCTGGCCAGTTCACCGCCGTCGTGCGAGCAGACATCCTCTATAGCGAAAAATTCACCCGCCAGACTAAACACGGCGATTTCAGCATAGGGTGTGTTGATGATTTTCCGGCTACCCGATGGCAGCTCATCTGCTTGCGCAACATCAATCCATTCAGCCATATACCCTCCCAGATTTAAACTCAGCCCGGCTTTCCATCCGCCCGTGGACGAAGCAGGATAAAAACATAGCGCATAGCAATAATCAAGAATGCGGCTATCCAGCTGACAGCACTGATCATCAGGGCTGCATTCAGCAGCTGAACACTGATAAGGGGCAGTACCACACGAGCGAAAGCCGCGACAAACAGCAGTACAAAAGCCGCAACCACTCCCGGCAAGGGCTCGATTGGCCTGCCGGTATGACCCAGTGCCACCCTCGCCATCATGCCAAGGGTAAACATCCCGATCGCCCCGACCGTCCATGCATGGATGGCCTGCATCATCGCCATATCAATAAACACCGCTACAGCGTAGATCAGAAATCCAGCAATCAGCCAGAGGTAGCCGGCATGCAAAACCCACAGCATCGGCTGCCTGAATATAGCGCGATCAAACCAGCCAATCAGCCGTATGCTGTGAATCAGGGCTGCCAGCAGTGCTGAAACCATAGTCAGCCACGGGTTGGCGATAAGTACCGCAACAGCAAGCAGCAGTACCGATGGCAAAGCCATCCGTTCAATCCATTGGTAACTCACCGGCCTTCTGCCGATGGCACCCTGCATAAAGAAGGGCACAACGCGGCCGGCAACAACTACAACCAGAGCGAGCATCGTGATCACGGCAACCTGCATAGACTGGCCGGCAAGCCCTTCGGCAAAACCCAGCATGTCCAGATGCACGCCCGCATTGCACAGACCTAACAGCAGAACAAGCAGCGGCACCGGATAGTTATGCGCCTGTTTCACCTGCAGGATAACCCTGCCGAGAACGACCGCCAGCACAGGCAAAAACAGTATATCGAGCAGGGCAAAGGCAGTTGCCGGCAGTAGCGGCACGACCGACAGAAGCCTCGGAGCCAGCCAGAGCAGTACCAGCAAGGCCAGCGGTCTGCCTGATGGCGTCGGCAAGCCCGTCCAGTTGCGCACGGCCGTCAGCAGAAAACCGGCGATGACGGCCGTGGCATAGCCGAATACCATCTCATGTCCATGCCACAGGGACGGGGTAAAATAAACCGTACCGCCAAAACCGGTGGCAAAAAAAGCGAGCGAAGCAAGCATCAGGAGTACGGCAAAGCAGATCGAGAGCAGAAAGAAGGGGCGAAAGCCCAGCGTCAGCGGCGCCCACTGTTCAGGAGTTTTATCCGCACCTGCGATCCTGGCAGCGGAGGAGCGGTTATCGGACATCTGCGCTTAAAACATGCCCAGCTGCAGGCGCGCCTCATCGGACATCATCGAGCGATCCCATGTCGGATCAAATACCAGATCAACCTCCACATCGCTGACATTATCCACGCTCAGTACCTTGGCGCGCACATCATCAACAATAAACGGCCCCATGCCGCAACCCGGAGCAGTCAGTGTCATGACGATTTCGACATGATTATCACCCGTGTCCGTCTCCACCACATGGCAATCGTAAACCAGCCCCAGATCAACGATATTGACCGGAATTTCCGGGTCATAACATGTCCTCAGCACTTCCCAGACAGCCTGTTCATCAACAGGCCCTTCCGCCGCAGGTTGACGCCCGGTTTCTGCCAGAGCGGCAGCAACGGCCTGCTCTGTAGTCAGCCCCAGCCCCAGTGCATCGGCATCCTTGCCTTCCACACGCGCCAGATTGCCGGCCACACTGACCGTATAACTACCGCCCAGCTCCTGGGTAATCAGCACCAAAGCACCTGTTGGAATGGTCACCGGCGTGCCGAGCGGAATCAGAATCGCATCAACGTCACGGGTCGTGGTAATCATATTGCCTGCGTTATTCATTCTGTTTTAGCCACCTTGCTGGAGTCTTCAATTGCCGATTTCATCGTGTGCCAGCACAGAGAGGCACATTTAATACGGCTGGGAAACTCACGCACACCGGAGAGCACAGCCAATTTACCCATCACTTCCGTATCCGGCTCTTCATCAAGATCCGAAGTCACCATATGCTGAAAGCCTTCAAAACGCTGCTGAAAATCTGCCATTGGCGTACCTTTGAGGGCATCGGTCATCAACGAGGCGGAAGCCACCGAAATAGCACAACCCTCCCCCTCGAATGACACATCTTCGATCATGCCTGCATCATTAACGTTCAGGTAAACATGCAGCCTGTCACCACAGAGCGGGTTATAGCCGTCCGCTTCATGGTTGAAGTACGCAAGCTTGCCGAAATTACGCGGACTCTTGTTGTGATCAACAATCACCTGCTGATACAGATCTCTTAACTCAAACATAGTCTAAAACCCTTATTCACCGCCGAGAGTACGGAGCATTCAGAACAGATACTGTTCTCACCCCATACTTCTCTGTGGTTCATATTTTCTTTCATGCGAAGATGGCCTGAGCCTTTTCCAGCGCGGCAAACAGCGTATCCACTTCCGCCGCGGTGTTATAGATCGAAAAGGAGGCGCGTGCGGTTGCAGGCACTTTGAAAAACTGCATCACCGGCATAGCGCAGTGATGACCGGCCCGTATGGCCACCCCTTCGCGGTCCACAATCGTACCCAGATCATGCGGGTGGACGCCGGCAAGCACAAACGAGAGTACGCATGCCTTATCCCGGGCCGTGCCGATCTGGCGCAGTCCGTCAAAAGTTTCCGCTCTGGCTGTGGCATAGGCCAGCAGTTCCTGTTCACGTTTGCCGATGGCCGCAAAGCCGATGCCCTGAATATATTCAATCGCCCGGCCGAAACCGATGGCTCCGGCAATATGCGGTGTACCTGCCTCGAACTTGTAGGGCAGATCATTGTATTCGGTTTTCTCGAAGGTAACCATGCGGATCATGTCACCACCGCCCTGATACGGCGGCATGGCATCCAGAATAGCCTCTTTGGCGATCAGTACACCAATGCCGGTGGGGCCATACATCTTGTGCGCGCTGGTTACATAAAAATCAGCATCCAGTACCTGCAGATCCACGGCCACGTGTGCTGCAGCCTGCGCGCCATCCACCAGCACCACGGCACCGGCAGCATGGGCTTTTTCGATAATCGATGCGACAGGATTGATCGTACCCAGTGCATTGGACATATGCACCACGCCGACAAGCCTGGTGCGCTCGCTCAGCAGGGCCTCGAACGCATCCATGATCAGCTCGCCCGCATCATTGATCGGTGCAACCTTCAATGTTGCACCAACCCGCTCACACAGCATCTGCCATGGCACGATATTGGAGTGGTGTTCCATATGTGTGATCAGCACTTCATCACCGGCACGGACATTGGCACTACCCCATGCCGATGCGACCAGATTGATCGCTTCGGTGGTACCGCGGGTGAAGATCACCTCACGCTCGCTCCGAGCATTGAAAAAACCGGCAATGATCTTGCGGGCCCCTTCATATGCCGCCGTTGCGCGCTCGGAGAGGGCATGCACGCCACGATGCACGTTGGCGTTATCGCACGTATAGTAATGGTTCACCGCATCAACGACGCACTGCGGCTTCTGGGTTGTGGCGGCATTATCCAGATAGACCAGTGGCTTGCCGTACAACTGCTGCCCCAGGATCGGAAAATCCTTCCTGATTGCTTCAATATCAAACATAGTCATAACCCTTTCTTACCACGCAGGCACAAAGTGTTGCTTTGTTTATCTTTGTGGTGATTCCTATCATCCGAGCATCTCTTCGAGATCGGTAATATTCGGCAACTTGGCAAAGGCTTCTTTTTCCACAAAGCGACGTACGCTCTGATTACCCATCCTGGCCAGAATTTCATCGGCAAAGGCGAAGGTCAGCATCTGCTTGGCCTCATCCCCGGACAGACCGCGTGATTTGAGGTAAAACAGCTGATTCTTGTCCAGCTGCCCGACGGTGACGCCATGTGCGCACTTCACGTCATCATTGTAAATTTCCAGTTCCGGCTTGGTATCGATCTCCGCATGTGGAGAGAGCAGCAGGTTGGCATTCTGCTGCGCCGAGTCAGTTTTCACCGCCCCCTTGGCCACGACAATCTTGCCGTTGAACACGCCGTGCGAACGACCATCCAGCACAGCCCTGTAGTTTTCGCGGCTGATACAGTGCGGTGCATTGTGATCAATACGGGTGTGATGATCCATATGCTGGCGGTTGGTTGCGACAAACAGACCGTTAAGATTGCAGCTTGCTCCCGGCTCCTGCAGCCGGCTGACCACATCGGCGCGTGAAATGATGCCGCCGAGCTCCGTTGCATGCAGCGTATAGGATGAGTCCCGCTGCTGATTGACCTCCACACGACCCAGATGGCACTGCTTTGCCGCTTCCATCTGCAAACGGGAGTGCTCGATGTGCGCACCGTCGCGCAGGCGAATAGCAGTTACGGCCGTGGTCACACCTGTGCTGACATCACTGCCGGCAAAGTGCTCGATCACTTCCACTGACGCCTGTTTGCCGATATCGATACCGGTGCGCAGATGCGTGGTGCCGCCACTGTTCACATAGAGAATGTAGAGCGGCTTATCGAGTTTGGTGTTCTCCGGCACACAGATGCAGGCACCATCTGTAGCCAGCGCACTGTTGGCGGCAACGATGCTGCTGTTCAGTAGTGCATCCGGCTGATTAGCGATGAGCTCCATCGCCTTTGCCGGCTCATCCTGAATCAGCGTAGCCAGAGAGGTGACACGAATCGCTGCCGGCAGATTTGACGCTGCCGCATCAAAGTGCCCATTCACAAACAGGAGCCGGTAGGCATCCAGCCCCGGAATGGCAAAGCTTGCTGCATCCACGGCAGCGTCTGCCGCCGGAAGCTGCCACCACTGATCTCCGAGCAGCGCCTGCATGCGGGAGAGATCGGTATATTTCCAGTCTTCGTCGCGCGTCGTCGGCAAACCAGCTGCTTCAAAAGCCTGCCAGGCCGCATGACGAATCTGTTGCAATGATGCACTCATGCAGCTGCCTCTTCGGCTCTGACCCAGTCGTAACCGCGCTCTTCCAGCTCCAGCGCCAGACTCTTGTCGCCGGTTTTGAGTATTTTGCCATCGGCCAGCACATGTACGACATCCGGCTCGATATAGTCCAGCAGACGCTGATAATGGGTGATCATAATAATGGAACGATCAGCGGCGCGCAGCGTGTTCACCCCTTTGGCAACAATGCGCAGTGCATCGATATCCAGGCCCGAATCGGTTTCATCCAGCAGTGCCAGCGATGGTTCAAGTACTGCCATCTGGAAAATCTCGTTACGCTTTTTCTCGCCGCCGGAGAAACCTTCGTTCACGCCACGCGACAGGAATGACTGATCCAGCTCCACCAGCTTGGCTTTTTCTCTCACCAGCTGCATGAATTCCATCGCATCGAGCTCCTGCTCACCGCGATGGCGGCGCGCGGCATTCACACCGGCCTTGAGCAGATAGGTATTGTTTACACCGGGAATCTCAACCGGATACTGAAAGGCCAGAAACACACCCTCCCAGGCCCGCTCTTCCGGCTCCATGGCAAGCAGATCATGGCCTTTATAGGTGACTGTGCCCTGCGTGACTTCATACCCGTCACGGCCGGCGATAACATTCGACAGTGTCGATTTACCCGACCCGTTCGGCCCCATGATGGCATGTATTTCGCCGGCGCCGATCGTCAGATTGATCCCCTTCAGGATCTCCTTGCCAGCAACCGAGGCATGTAAGTTTTCAATCTTCAACATCATAAAATCCTTTTTACCGCAGAGGACGCAAGCGTACGCAAAGAAAAATCTTATTCATGATTTTCACGTTGCTCCGATGCCTCGGTGGCCAGTTCTTATTTCAATCTTTCTACCGTTAAAGCTCGCAAGGTGTTTTTTTACCTTACCTTCCATTGCTCACTCAGGGCCCCACTGTACGTTACCTTTCTATGTCTTTCCCTGGCGTACCCTTGCGCCCTTTGCGGTGAACGCTTTTGTCTCTTTAGCCTACCGCGCCTTCGAGGGAGACTTCCATCAGGCGATTGGCCTCTACGGCAAACTCCATCGGCAACTCATTGAACACATCCTTGCAAAAACCGTTCACAATCATGTTCACCGCATCTTCTTCCGAGATGCCCCGGCTCTTGCAGTAAAACAGCTGCTCTTCGCCGATTTTCGACGTTGTCGCTTCATGTTCCATCGTCGCCGTCGGGTTCTTAACCTCCACGTAAGGGAAGGTATGTGCACCGCACTTGTCCCCGATCAACAGGGAGTCACACTGGGTATAATTGCGTGCGCCTTCCGCCGATTTACCGATTTTCACCAGCCCGCGGTAAGACTGATTACCGAACCCTGCGGCAATGCCCTTGGATACAATGGTACTGCGGGTGTTTTTACCGATATGAATCATTTTAGTGCCGGTATCGGCCTGCTGATGCATCTTGGTCAGTGCTACCGAGTAGAACTCGCCCACCGAGTCATCACCGCGCAGTACACAGCTGGGGTATTTCCAGGTGATGGCACTGCCTGTCTCCACCTGTGTCCAGCTCACCTTGGAGCGAGCACCACGGCAATCCGCACGCTTGGTGACAAAGTTATAGATACCGCCCAGGCCGTCCTCATCACCCGGATACCAGTTCTGCACGGTTGAATATTTGATCTGCGCATCATCCAGCGCCACCAGCTCCACCACCGCTGCATGCAGCTGATTCTCATCGCGCTGCGGCGCGGTACAGCCTTCGAGGTAGGAGACGTAAGAGCCCTCTTCAGCAATAATCAGTGTGCGTTCAAACTGGCCGGTATTCAGTGCATTGATACGGAAATAGGTAGAGAGCTCCATCGGGCAGCGTACGCCCTTGGGGATAAATACAAATGAACCGTCTGTAAATACGGCTGAATTCAGTGCGGCGAAAAAATTATCACCCGTCGGTACGACCGTGCCGAGATACTGCTGCACCAGCTCCGGGTAATCGCGTACAGCTTCCGAAATCGGACAGAAGATCACGCCTACATCCTTCAGTTTACCCTTGAATGTGGTGGCAACCGATACCGAATCAAATACGGCATCCACGGCAACGCCTGCCAGAAACTCCTGCTCTCGCAGCGGAATACCGAGCTTGGCATAGGTCTCCAGCAGCTTCGGATCCACTTCGTCCAGACTCTTGGGGCCATCCGCCTGCGATTTCGGCGCGGAGTAGTAGGAGATAGACTGATAATCGGTAGGCGTATAGCTCACATTGGGCCAGTGCGGTTCGGTCATCGTCTGCCAGTGACGAAATGCCTCCAGCCGCCAGTTCAGTAGCCATTCCGGCTCATTCTTTTTGGCCGAGATATGACGAACCACATCCTCATTCAGCCCGGGAGGCAGTGTGTCGGATTCAATATCGGTGATAAAACCGGCCTGATATTCACGGCCGGCGAACTCTTCCGGTTTACGTTCCTGTTTCACTTCGCTCATCAGTGCATCTCCTCAATGGCAATGCCACGCTGCAGGCGGAAGATCGGCACAAAACTCTGCTCGTTCATATCGGCCAGCGATATACCTTCCAGTGCCTGCGCTACAGCCACATTGATTCGTTTCCAGTTGTTGCTGGTTGAGCAGACATCATGCTGATCGCACGTGCTGCCTTCAATATTACACTCGGTCAGTGCAATGGATCCTTCAAACACATTAATAACATCGCGCACATTGATCTCGCTTGCCTGCCGCGTCAGCTGATAGCCGCCGCGTGCACCTCGAGTTGAACTGAGCAGGTGCTCATGCAGCAGCATTTGCAGAATCTTGCTCACGGTGGGCATGGGAATACGGGTGTGCTCAGCGAGTTCCGCCGCAGTAAACAGTTGCTTCCCGGACGCTGCCATGTGCGTCATCAGCAGAATACCGTAATCCGTCAATTTGGTCAGTCTCAGCATGGCCACCTCTTAATGGCGACCATTCTAGTCCGGTATCGAAACAGGAGCAATACAGTATGGTTTTATGGTTATTATCCGGCGACGCCGAAAAAGGTTCGCCACGCAGGAATTACAGCCTTGCAGAAGCAGACTGCGCAGGCCTGCGCGCAGCGGAGCTTACCCAGGCAAATGCCCCTACAGTGCGCTCATATATAACACCGGATGCAAAAGCCCATCCGGCCCCAAGCTAGACCGATTGCATATAGAGCAGCACCAGATAGCCGCCGAAGCCCGCAGTCAACAACCCGCCCTCAAATCTATTGATGATACCGCCCTGTTTTTTCAGGCCAAAAGAGACTGCAAACAGCGCGACGGTAAAACCGATCATGATCGGGAAATCACGCATCAACGCATCGGATGCGAAAGCGCCCGGATGAATCAGTGCAGGCATCGCCAGCACGGCCAGCAGGTTAAACATATTCGAGCCGATCACATTGCCGATCGCCATGTCCGCCTCGCCCTTGAGTGCGCTGACCAGAGATGCAACCAGCTCAGGCAAGCTGGTGCCGATAGCCACAATCGTCAGCCCGATCACCAGATCACTGACACCCAGGTAGTGGGCAATCTCAACCGCACCCCAGACCACCATACGGGAGCTTGCGATCAACAAAACCAGCCCGATCACAAACCACATCAGCGACAGCCCCATACTCATCTGATCCGGAATGGACTCGGTAAATTCGGCAACCAGCGGGTCATGCCGGTCACGCAAGCCCAACATGGTGATCCATGTCAGCAGCAGCACAAGAGCTACGGCCAGTATAATACCGTCACCCAAGCTCAGCACCCCATCCGCCATAAGCGTGAAAGCCAGCAGCGTAACCATAAACAGCACCGGCATCTCACGCCTGAGCGTCATCGACGTCACCGTCAGCGGGATAATCATCGCCGTGACACCGAGCACCAGCCCGATATTGGCAATATTGGAGCCCAGTACGTTACCGATACCCAGATCACGATTGCCATCAAGTGCTGCCATGGCAGAGACAATCATTTCCGGCAGCGACGTACCCAGACTGACGATGGTCAAGCCGATCACCATCGGCGGTACGCGCAGATTCTTGGCAACAGACGCCGCACCCTCAACAAAACGATCCGCACCCCAGATCAACAGGGCAACACCCACAACAATAGCAGCAACGGCAAGTAGCATCAGCTGGTAAGCCGCTCGAGGGCTTCGCGATATTTTGCCGATGTCTTCAACATAATCTCCTCCGGCACTTCTGGACCGGGGGCCTGCTTGTTCCATGCCAGTGTCTCCAGCCAGTCGCGCACAATCTGCTTGTCGAAACTCGGCGGGCTGATACCAGGCCGATACTCGGAAACCGGCCAGAAACGGGAAGAATCGGGCGTAAGCACCTCATCGATCAGCGCCAGATTCCCATCCTGGTCGAGACCGAACTCAAACTTGGTGTCGGCAATAATAATACCCTTTGTCAGTGCGAAGGCGGCGGCTTCTTTATACAGCTGCAGACTTACATCACGCACCTGTGTAGCCAACGCTACCCCGACAAGATCGCACATGCTGGCAAAATCTATATTTTCGTCATGATCGCCGACATTGGCCTTCGTCGATGGCGTGAAGATCGGCTCGGGCAGCTGACCGGCAAGCTCAAGCCCTGCCGGCAGCTCTATGCCGCAAACCGAGCCCCGCTGCTGATACTCTTTCCAGCCCGAGCCGATCAGATAACCGCGCACAATCGCCTCAATCGGCAGCGGCTGCAGGCGTTTGACAACGATCGCATGCGAGCTGACACGCTTTCGCTCATCGGCATCCGGCAGCGCCTGCTCCAGCGTCATGGTGGAGACATGACTGGGGACGATGTGCGCGAGCTTTTTAAACCAGAAGTCGGATACAGCGTTCAGCACCTCACCCTTGCCGGCAATCGGCGTTGGCAGCACCACATCAAAGGCGGAGAGGCGATCCGTTGTAACAATCAGCAGATGCTGAGCATCCACCTCATACATATCGCGCACCTTGCCCTTGTGCAGCATCTTCAGACTGTGAATCCCGGCACTCATCATCGCACCCATAACGCATCGCCCCATAAATCCAAACATTAGAATAAGCCGCGAAACATGCCTGATGGCCTGCAATGACACAAGCGAGCCTGCTTCAACAGAGGGACAACAAGTCCCTGCTATATCAGTCGTTCAGGTCTTCGGGCTCTCTCGACAGGGTTTTCCTGCCGGAAAACATCGCTGAGACCAGGTCGCCGCCCTCGCTGATTTCAGCCCGGACAACGGCAATAATATGCAGCAGAATAAGCGCCAGCAAGGCATAGGCGGTATAGAGATGAACCTCACCGAACGGCCCCTTAAATGCACCCAGCGCCTTAAGCTTAACAGCATCGGTGCCCGTTTTATCATATGGCTTGAGGCTGGCGGGATCCACGCCATCTGCCGCCACCTGTGCGGCAAACGTGGAACCAAACGGCGGATAGTAAACATCGGTGCCGGCTCGAACCAGACCGGTAATAGCCTGCGAGAGCAGCATCAGCATCAACAGCACTACAGCAAGCCTGCCCAACGGATTGTGCCCGAGAAACTGCTGTGGCCGCCCGCTTTTGATACTGGCGACATAGGCTGCCAGCTGTGCACCAAAGCCCCTGCCCGGCACGATATTACGCCAGAGGGCAAAGCGATTGCCTACAAAACCCCAGACCAGTCTGAGCAGCAGATTCAGTGCAAAGATATAACCGATCAGGATATGAACCTCCTTGATCGCTATCTTGGCATCGAGACTGGTGATGCCGAGATCCTTCTTGTAGAGCATCAATAACCCAACCAGCAGCAACAGCAGCACTGTACCGAAGTTCACCCAGTGAAATATGCGCGTTGGCGCATCCCAAACCCTGTACTGCTTCAACATCGCTTCCGCCATGGTCAACTCCTGATTATCCTATTAATATATATACAACAGGCCATCCTGATCACTGCACCCACGGCAATGATACCTGCTACCGATGCTGACAGGAAGAAATCACCGCAGCAGCGCCAATCGGAAAAACAGCCCCTGTTGATAAAGAGGCAAATAAATGCATCATGGCGAACTTAAAATCGTTCTGCAGCAACAACAAACAGCACATCAACCACACCCTGCGGGCCGCCACATTGCAGAGTAATATGTTTTAGTCCTTGATTAATGCAATCAGGGACGCTAGAAATCGCGCCCCTTTTAATATCGACGGAGAAACAAAGACGTGAAAGCTGACATTCATCCAGAATACATCGCATCCAAGGTAACTTGCTCATGCGGCAACATATTTGAGACTCGTTCAACGCACGGTGACATTCGTGTGGAAGTATGCTCATCCTGCCACCCTTTCTACACAGGCAAGCAGAAGATTATGGACACTGAAGGTCGCGTAGAGCGTTTCTACAAGAAATACGGCAAGCCTGCGACGGCAGCCTGAGGCTCGGAGATAATATGTACGCTGTAATCAAAACCGGTGGCAAGCAGTATCGTGTAAAAGCAGGCGATACACTGCGTGTCGAGAAATTGAACGTTGAACCAGGCAACACAGTCACCTTTGATGACGTGCTGCTTGTTGGCGCAGGTGATGCTATCAAGGTTGGCAAAGATGTTGCCGGCGCGCAGGTTACTGCGGTTATCACAGAAGCAGGTCGCGGCCAGAAAGTGGTCGTATTCAAGAAGCGTCGCCGTAAAAACTATCGCCTGACCCAGGGCCATCGCCAGAGCTATACCTCTGTGCGTATCGAAAGCATCAAGGAGTAAACCATGGCACATAAGAAAGCGGGTGGTTCCAGTCGGAACGGACGCGATTCCAATTCCAAGCGCCTCGGCGTCAAGAAATACGGCGGCGAAACTGTCATCGCAGGCAACATTATTGTTCGCCAGCGCGGCACCAAGATCCGTCCGGGCAGCAATGTAGGCTGCGGCCGTGACTATACCCTGTTCGCCTTAACTGACGGCAAGGTGGAGTTTTACAAGAATGCAGGCCGTACAACAGTTCGCATTACTGCATAAGTATGTCGAAGTCTGAACGGACTTCATAATAATATAGAGGGGTGCGCTTGTCGCACCCCTTTTTTATTGATCTTTGATTTAAATAGGTTTCGTGGTGTAATACAGCATGCGTTTTATTGATGAAGTAAAAATTGAAGTCCGCGCCGGTAACGGAGGCAAGGGATGCTCGTCATTCCGTCGTGAAAAATATGTAGCCAAGGGCGGACCTGACGGTGGCGATGGTGGCCGCGGTGGCCATGTTATCTTTGTTGCCTGCGTGAGCAAAAATACACTACAGGAGCTCTACCTGCGCAAGCGTCTGATTGCCAAAAATGGACAATCAGGCATGGGTTCGGACTGCCACGGTAAAAACGGTGAGGATATTATCATCGAAGTACCGGTCGGCACGATGATCCACGATGAAACAGGTCACCTGCTGTGCGACCTCTCTGCTCCGGGCAAGCGCTTCACACTGGCTCGCGGTGGCGCCGGCGGCATGGGCAATGCGCGCTTCTCCACCAGCACCAACCGCGCACCGCGCTACTCCCAACCTGGCCTCGAAGGCGAGCAGGGCATGCGCTTTCTCGAGCTGAAGCTAATGGCCGATGTTGGGCTGGTTGGCCTGCCCAACGCAGGCAAATCCACGCTGCTCGCGCGCATCTCCAATGCCCGCCCGAAAATTGCCGACTACCCGTTCACCACCCTGAAACCGAAGCTGGGACAGGTCTTTATGGATGACGGTGATGGTTTTGTCGTAGCCGATATTCCCGGACTGATTGAAGGCGCACACGAAGGGCGCGGATTAGGCGACCGTTTCCTGCGCCATATCGAGCGTACGGCCGTGCTGCTGCATATGGTGGACAGCGCTTGCGAAGACGGAAAGTCGGTTGCGGACCAGATCGCCGAAATCGAGACCGAGCTGAAAGGTTATGGTGAAACGCTGTGGAACAAGCCGCGACTGCTCGTGCTGAACAAGATCGATGCACTGCTGGATGAAGAACTGGAAACGGCACTTGCTCAGGCAAAAGAGACGGGCCTGGATGTCGTTACCATTTCCGCAGTCAGTGGCGAAGGTGTGAAGCCGTTACTGCGCACCATCTATGCACGGGTACTGAAAGATCGTGATCAGCGCATCGCAGATGCAGGGGAGGAAACATGATTCACAGCAGAATCGACCTCACCTCCGTCCGACGCGTTGTCATTAAAATAGGTAGTTCACTGCTTGCGGATCCCGAACATGGCATTCGTCAGGATGTCATTGATCGCCTTGTTGATGAGCTGCAAACAGTCATGCAGGACGGCAAGGACATCGTTATCGTCACATCAGGCTCCGTGGCCATTGGCCGCGTGCGTCTGGATTGGCTGGATCGCGAGCTGAGCGTACATGAAAAGCAGGCGGCGGCAGCTATTGGGCAGCCCCAGCTGATGCAGGCCTATGCCAAGGCTTTTGCCCGCCATGGCCGCGTTGTGGCCCAGATGCTGTTGACCAAGGATGATCTGAGAAATCGCCGCCGTTATCTCAATGCCAGCAATACCAGCGAAACGCTTTTTTCCGTCGGCGTTGTACCTGTGGTCAACGAGAATGACACGGTTGTGGTATCGGAAATCAAGTTCGGCGACAACGATAACCTCGGCGCACTGGTCAGCCTGGTGATTGATGCTGACCTGCTGGTGATGCTGACCGACGTTGAAGGCCTTTATGATCGCAATCCGGATAAACATCCCGATGCCAACCGTATTTCCGAGATCTATCAACTGGAAGAAAAACATGAGACTATGGCCGGCGATGCCGGATCATCATTCGGCACCGGTGGCATGGCCAGCAAGCTCTCGGCCGCACGGGTAGCCACGCGTGCCGGTGTAGCTGCGGCGATCATCAGCGGCAAAAAGGAGGGCGCATTAACCCGCCTGCTTACCGGTGAGGATGAAGGCACGCTGTTTTTTTGCGGCATCGACCTGCAAACCCGTCGCAAACACTGGATCTCCGAGCTGCTGAAATCGGCTGGCGAAATCCATATCGATCTAGGGGCAAGTACCGCCGTGCAGGAGCATGGCTGCAGCCTGCTACCGGTTGGCGTGGTGGCGGTAGACGGGGTATTCGACAAGGGTGACTGCGTGGAGATCATCGGCCCGGACGGCAAGATCGGGCGCGGCCTGTGCAACTATACGGCCGAAGAGATCAGGAAAATCATGGGTAAATCCAGCAGTGAAATAGAAACGATACTCGGCTACAGAGATTTTACCTCGTTGATTCATCGCGACAATCTGGTGCTATCAGACATCCTGAAACCGAGCGAAGACCATCCAGGAGGGCAGTGAAATGAGCGGAACAGATGCAACAACAGCAATGGCTGCATTGGGCAAGCGTGCGAAGACTGCGGCTGCCGCCTTGCGCATGGCCAATACAAAAACCAAGGATAGCGCACTGCGTCTTGCTGCAGGCCTCATCCGGCGTGAAATGCCCGAGATCCTCTCGGCCAATGCCATGGATATGAAAGCAGCCAAAGAAAATGGCATTGATGCAGCCCTGCTCGATCGTCTGATGCTCAACTCAGACCGCGTCGATGCCATGGCCGAAGGGCTGGAACAGGTCGCTGCCCTCCCCGACCCGGTCGGCGTCATCGATAACCTGCGTTACCGCCCTTCCGGCATTCAGGTCGGCCATATGCGCGTGCCGCTCGGCGTGATCGGCATGATTTATGAGTCGCGTCCCAATGTAACGGCGGATGCCGCCGCCCTCTGTCTGAAATCAGGCAATGCCGTCATCCTGCGTGGTGGCTCCGAAGCCATTCACTCCAACCGCGCCATTGCCGCCTGCCTGCGGCGGTCACTGGTCGACTCCGGCCTTTCACAGGACGCAGTGCAACTGATCGACTCCACCGACCGGGCCATGGTCGGTGCACTGCTCAAGAGCGAAGCCTATGTCGATGTCATCATACCGCGTGGTGGCCGCTCGCTGATCGAGCGCGTAGCCGCTGAATCGCGCGTGCCGGTGATCAAACATCTCGATGGCATCTGTCATGTCTATATTGATGCTGCCGCCGACCCGGCCATGGCTCTGGCCATTGCACTCAATTCCAAGACCCATCGCTACGGCGTATGTAACGCCATGGAAACCCTGCTTATACATCAGCAGGCAGCAGCGGCCACGCTGGCTCCCATTGTCGCGGCCATGCTCGACAAGGGTGTGGAAGTGCGTGGCTGCGATCGCACCAGAGCACTGTGCAACGATCTGCAGATCAGCATCGCAACCGATGACGACTGGGCGACGGAATATCTGGCACCGATTGTATCCGTGCGCATTGTCGATGATCTCGATATGGCCATAGCCCATATTGAGGCTTATGCATCCGGTCACACCGAAAGCATTATCACGGCCGACTACGCGACAGGACAGCGCTTCCTGCGTGAAGTGGATTCCGCATCGGTGATGTGGAATGCCAGCACCCGCTTTGCTGACGGTTTTGAATATGGTCTTGGTGCGGAAATCGGCATCTCTACTGACCGGCTGCATGTACGCGGCCCGGTCGGACTCGAGGGCCTGACAACACAGAAGTGGATTGTACTGGGACACGGCGAGATACGATCATAATGCCAGCAGCACGATGAAAGTCGGTCTGTTCGGAGGCAGCTTCGACCCGCCACATGCCGGGCACGTGGCACTGGCACAAGCAGGCCTCGATGTTGCCGGATTCGATGAGGTATGGATCATTCCGGCAAACCCGGTGCACCGCCAGCTCTCCGGTTGTGCTGATGGCTCTACCAGACTGGCCTGGATGCAGCAGCTGTTCAGCAACAATCCACGCATACGTATTGTTGAATGGGAAACAGAGCTGCCCCGGCCTACCCCGACCATAGAGACACTGCGCCGGTTCAAACGTGAATATCCGCATGATCAGCCCTGGCTGATGCTGGGTGGCGATGCCTGGCACAGCCTGGATAGCTGGCGCGAATACCCGGCGCATCAGCAGCTGTGCAGCGTGGCTGTCTTTGCACGTGCAGGCATCAATGATTTACCGCATCATAGCGGCTGGCAGCAGGTGGCCGGACCTGATGCGACACACACAAGCGGCAGCTGGTGCTATCTGCCGGTAGCACTGCCGGATATCGCAGCGACTGCACTGCGCCGGGATGCGGCCCTGGGCTTAACCTTGCAAGGCCGCGTACCGGAGCCCATCCGGAAAGCAGTTGAAGCGGCCTATCAGACGCATTCACAAGCTTTTACCGCAGAGGAGCAAGCGCCGGCATTCCCGGCGCGCGATAGCCCAAAGACTGTTAACGCAGAGGAAAGGCATACATAGTAGATTGGGTTTTCTTCGTGACAAAAGGGTTTTGAATGTGGCGATATGTCAGCACCGAAAAGGCACAACAAAGAATGTTTTTCCTTTGCGTCCTCTGCGGTGAAAATATTTTGATTTTTATGAAAAAACAGGAGAACACGTGAGTACAGTAACAGCACAGGAAACATTGGAAGCATTGACTACAGCCGTAGTAGAAGCACTGGAAGACAAAAAGGCAACCGATCTGCTGGTGATCGATGTGCGCGGCCGCTGCGATTTCACCGATCGCTTTGTTGTCGCCTCCGGACGCAGTGACCGGCAGCTTAAGGCTCTGGCCAACTCGATCAGCGAAGTGGCTCATCGCTTCAGCTTGCCGGCAAAAACCGAAGGTCTGGAAGCAGCCGAATGGGTACTCGTTGATCTGGGTGATGTTGTCGTCCATCTATTCATCCCTGAAGTGCGTGAAAGCTTCCAGCTTGAGCGCTTGTGGGCCGTCCCCACCGGAGTAAGCACCGCCCCGTGAAACTGCGTCTGCTGGTTGTCGGCCGCGGCTCACGCGAGCTGGCTGAATTCGAGTCGCGCTTTCACCAGCGCCTCGGCCCGTTTGCTGATTTTCAGCTTATCGAGCTGGCTGAAGGACGTGCCAGACAGACCGCACAACGCAAACAGGAGGAGGCAAAGCAGATCCTCGCCCATGCAGGCAAGGGCTATATTCTCTTTGATGAGCGTGGCCTGCTGCTGGGCAGCACCCAGTGGGCAGCACATCTGGAACGCCAGGCTGGCAATGCGCAACTGGATTTTGTCATTGGCGGCGCCGATGGCGTGGCCGAAGAGGTTCGTCAGCAGGCCGGTGCATGCTGGAGCCTGTCAAAACTGACGCTGCCCCACCAGCTTGTCCGGGCCATTGCTCTGGAGCAGCTCTACCGGGCATTTACCATTATTCAGGGCCATCCCTACCACCGCGTATGAAGCGATTGATAGCACTCAACCTCTACGCAGCCATGCAGCTGAGCCTGCTGCTGGTTACCTGCTGCATCACAGCACCTGTTGCGGTAATGGCCGGCATCACTACTGAGCAGAAAATCGAACAGGTTAAGCAGGAACGCCAACGCCTGGCCAAACTGCAGCAGTCGCTGGCGCAGGAGCTCGGTGAGGCCGGTCGTGAGTTAAAGGCGCTGGATACAGAACTGATCTCGGCCCGCCGCGCCAGCCGCAGTGTACGCAACAGTATCCGTGCATCGGATCACAAGCTGGCCAATCTGGAAGCTGAACGTAAAGAGCTGCAACGCCATATTGATTCACTGAAACAGACGATGATGGATGAAGCGATCGCCGCGTGGCAGCGCAGCAGCCGCTCCTCACCATGGATGGGGATACTCACCGGTGTGCCAGTCAGTGACATTCCTCATCGCCGCTTTCTACTGCAGGTGGTTATGCAGGCACAGCAGCGGGATCGGCAGGACTACCTGCACAGTGTCGATCACCTGGCAAATATCCAGGCCGACTTGATACAACAACGCGATGCACTGACTGCCCTGCATCAGGAAAAGAAACAGATTGAAGCCCGACTGGAGACACGCGTCAACGACAAGCGCCACCTGCTGACCCAGGTTAAACAGAGGTTGGACTCCGGCAAACAACAGGACTCCCGTCTGGCCAGAGAAGAAAAGGCACTTATACAACTGCTGCATGGCATGTCCGAAAGCATTGTTGCCGGCGATAGCCCGGGAAGTGTACAACAGATACGCAAGCGCAAGGGCCACTTGCACTGGCCATTAAATGGGCGGATCGTTGCCAGCTATCACTCCCGCCCCGCCAATGGCATGCCACGCCTGCAGGGTGTACAGCTCAAACCGGATAGCGACGCGCGCCACGTGAAAGCGATGGCCGCAGGTCAGGTGCGCTATGCGGACTGGTTCGGCGGCTACGGCCTGATGATTATCGTCGACTACGGCGAAGGCATACTCGGCGTTTATGCCCATAATGATGTACTCTACAAACAGCTGGGCGACTGGGTGGAAGAGGGAGAACAGCTCGCCGATCCGGGCAGCACCGGCTGGGTAAACCGGGAACTGCTCTATTTTGAAATTCGCGACAAGGGTAAACCGTCTAATCCTAAATACTGGTGCAGACGCTAAGCGGCTGGCATGCTGCGACACTTGAATGTAACCGGCTCTCCGCGCCACTGTTTCGTGAAAGCGCGGTGATACCTGTACCATGGAGAACATATGTCTTTGATCTTTCGTAGAATATTGCTGAGTGCAGGCGCTTTTGTTCTGATCACAGCCGGCGTCATGGCATGGCAGCCGGGCACAGGCGTTGAGCAGGCCGATGCAGCGACCGACTACCAGCAGCTGCAGAAGTTTTCACGGGTCATGGAGATGGTGCGTCAGGCCTATGTCGAGGAAGTGGGCGACGAGAAGCTGATTGACGGCGCTCTCTCCGGCATGCTCTCCAGCCTGGATCCCCACTCCACCTACCTGGACAAGGAGATGTTCAAGCAGATGAATGTCGATACCTCCGGTGAGTTCGGCGGTCTGGGCATCGAGATTTCTGCAGCCGAAGGCGGCATCCGCATTGTTTCGCCGATCGAGGATACACCAGCCTATCGGGCAGGCATCAAGGCGGGCGATTTGATCATCAAGATTGATGATGAACTGGCGCGCGATATGTCTCTGGCTGAAGCGGTAAAAAGGATGCGCGGCAAACCGGACACCAGCATTACCCTGACCATTTTCCGCCAGGGTGAAGATGCACCGAAAGAAGTGAAAATTGTCCGCGCAATCATCAAGGTCAAGTCGGTGAAGGGCGATATGCTGGCACCAGGCTATGCCTATCTGCGTATCACCCAATTCCAGGAGCGCACGGGTGACCTGCTTGAGCAGCAGATCAAGGCGCTGAAAAAGCGTGCCGGCGGCACGCTATCGGGTGCGGTGCTCGATCTGCGCAACAATCCGGGCGGACTGCTCAATCAGGCTGTCGAAGTATCCGACATATTCCTGGAGAAGGGTAATATCGTCAGCACCAAATCCCGTGCAGGCAAGAGCATGAGCTTTGATGCAGAACCCGGCGATGAGCTGGGCGGGCTGCCTCTGATTGTATTGATAAACCATGGTTCCGCATCTGCCTCCGAGATCGTCGCGGGCGCCCTGCAGGATCATCACCGCGCCGTCTTGCTGGGCACCCGCAGCTTCGGTAAAGGCTCGGTTCAGTCGGTCGTACCACTCTCCGATGGTACCGCAATCAAGGTGACTACAGCACTTTACTACACCCCAAGCGGACGCTCCATTCAGGCAACCGGTATCGATCCCGATATCGCCGTCGAGCAGCAACTGAGCAAGCCGGCCGAAGAGGAGAAGCTGAAGCTGCCATCGCTCTCCGAGAGCAACCTGAAAGGGCATCTGGCCAACGGTAACCACGACAAAAAAGCCGCCAGGAAAACAACTGTTAGCGGCGATGATGCCAGCGACGCCATGAAAGAGAGGCTGCCACTGGATACACAGCTGCAACGCGCGCTCGACCTGCTCAGAGGGCTGCATGCGCTCAAGAGTTAAGCGAGATAACACCTGACTTCGGCTGACTGATGGCTATAAAAAAGGGTCTGCCATCATGGCTTACCGTTACACTGTTTCTGTTACTGGCGGCTTTGATGGCCTTCGCCATGATTCTGGAAATGAGTGACGCGCGCAAGAAAATCGCGGCGGTCCAAACACCTCCGCCTCCGCAAGCTGTGGCTCGCCACAAGCAACCGGTGACAAGGGCTGCGCCTGTCATTGTGCGTCCGAAGCCTGCAAAGCCGCCGGCAAAACCCGTAACGACAGCGGTACCCATGCCCGATGCCGGTATTTCACTGATTCTCGACGACGTCGGTTATGATGTGCCTGCACTGCGGCGCATACTGCGGCTGCATGTACCGGTTGCTATTTCGGTCATCCCGGATGCGCCCTATGCCCGCCAGTCAGCGATCATCGCCCATCGGGCGGATCAGATGGTCATGCTGCACCTGCCGATGCAACCGGAGAGTGAGAAATATGCGCACAACATGAGCAGTGCCTTCCTGCATGCGGATATGGATCAGGCGGAGTTGCGCAGTACATTTATCAGTGATCTGGCTCTGGTGCCCTATGTTCAGGGCGTCAACAACCATATGGGTTCAGCATTGACCCAGATGGAACAACCCATGCGCTGGGTCATGCAGGTATGCATGGAGCAGGGGCTCTTTTTTGTCGATTCAAAAACCAGCGCCAGCAGTGTTGCCGGTCGCATTGCAAGTGAGATGGGACTCGAGCGCGCCAACAGGCGGTTTTTTCTCGATCATGATCTGGATCCCAATGCGCTCAAGATCGCCTGGGAAAAAGCACGCGTATGTGCCCGCAAGGGCCATCGCTGCATCATCATCGGTCATCCGCACCCGGAGACCGTTGCCTTTCTGGAGCAACACCTCAGTGCTGATGACCGAGCCATGATTGTGCCGTTAAAAGGGCTGCTGCATCCGGCTTCCGCCCAATCCAGACTCGAGCATATGGCGAACCTGCAGCCATGATCCTGCTGCGCAGATATCTGCTGGCCGGTATGGTGGCGATGATGCCGCTACTGGTGGTGGTTGCACTGATCGACTGGCTGCTGGATATCTCGGACAGGGCCATTGCACTGCTGCCGGCCGCCTATCGACCGGAACTACTGATCGGCATGGATATCCCGGGGCTCGGCATCCTGCTGGCGCTACTGACCATATTGCTTGCCGGTGCACTAACCACCCATTTTATCGGACGCCATATGATGCGTCTGCTCGACAAAATCATGGAGCGTATTCCGCTGGTGCGCACCGTTTACAAGGCTACACAGCAACTGCTTGAGGCGATTTTCGGCGACGGATCAAAGGCTTTCAGTGAAGTGGTATTGGTACCCTTTCCCAACCCCGACAGCATGGTGATCGGATTTGTCACCGGTAAAATCCCGCTACCTGTCGCAACCAACAGCGATGAGCTACAACCTGCCAGAATCACTGTCTTTGTACCCTCCACGCCACTGCCTACCACCGGCTGGCTGTTGTTTGTCGAACCCGCACAGCTGGTGCATCTGGAGATGAGTGTTGAAGAGGGCATGAAACTGCTGCTTTCCGGTGGGGCACTTCAGACCACACCGCCCAATCAGCCCCGCGACACGGCTTGATCGTGGACGGACTTGTACCTTTGCGCCGCTGCGCTACGATAACCGCATGCTAAAGGCTTTCACATACACAATCATGCTGCTCTCCACCCAGATTCTGCTCTGGATGCCTGCCTCTGTGCAGGCGGAATCTGCCCGTGCAGCAGCAGATGATGCAACGGCTATTGCACGCTATCAACAGACAGTCAGCAAGGAACCGGGCAACTATGAAGCCTGGTTCGGGCTGGGCGTGACACAAGCCAAACAGCGCCGCTTCCAGGATGCCATTACCGCATTCAGACAGGTGATCGCGCTGCAACCTGCACTGGCTGAACCACACAATAATCTGGCTGTCATTTACAATGAACTGGGCGATTTGCGCGCGGCGGTGGCAGAATTGGAAGCATCACTGAAGCTCGACCCGGGCTATGCCACAGCCTATGAAAATATCGGTGATCTGTATGTGAAGCTGGCTGCAGGGGCCTATCAGAAAGCACTGCAACATCATGATCGGGAAGATCTCAAACAGCGTTATGCCCGCCTGTTACACGTCCACGACGCTACCGCCGTGGCAACGGCGGTAGCGCCGCAAAGCAGCACGCCGCCCGAGACGGTTAATCGCATCACCACCACACTTACCGATGAGCCGGCTGTACTGGCAGCGGTGGAAGCCTGGCGCACCGCCTGGAGCAAACGTGATATGGCCGCCTATTTTGCCGCTTATGCGGCTGACTTCGATACCGGCAAACGCTTTAACTCCCTTGCGGCATGGCAGCAGTACAAGCAGTCGGTGATCAGCAACAAGGCCTTTATTCGCGTCACACTGGAACATATCGAGACCACCCGCACAGCGGAAGGATTCCGCGTAACGTTTTTGCAGCATTTCCGATCCAACACCCTTGACAGTGATGATCGCAAACAACTGCTGCTGAAGCAGACACCCGATGGATGGAAAATTGCACATGAAACAACTGAGTAACAACATCATATATGCTTTGCTGGCACTGGTGATCGGCTTCGCTGCAACGGCAGCTGCAGGAGAGTGGGATCATGCATCAACTGCGCTGCAGGATAACAATGCCACGGTCGTCACCAACCTGTCACCACAGGAGCGCACCATTTTACAAGCTTCACTGGCGCTGAAAACAGACAAGCCGGGGCAGGCGCTGCGTTTGCTGGCCAGTGCAAAAGGCAGTGGCGACCCGCTGGTAGCACTGCTCGAGGCCGAAGCACGCCGGCAACAGGCCATCGCCGCTGTGCGCGAAGCCGGTGGTAGCGGCAAAGAGGTACAGATGCTGGCATCGGCCGATCTGAACCGCGGCCTCGGTGAGGCTGATGCACGTCTGAATGCATTCATGGACAGGCTGGATCCGATCAGCGGTGAACCACTCGATATTCTGCAACCGGGACCGGATGTCGCCAGCGTATTCCTGTTTGATAAGGCCCGCAGCCGCATGTTTGTCTATCAACCGGACAGTAATGGCCGACTGACAAAAATCACCGATGAGTATGTCGTAACCGGCTCGGAGAAGGGCGATAAGGAACGCCAGGGCGACGGTCGCACCCCCAACGGGGTCTATCGCTTTATCAAAAAACTGCAGGGCAAAGAGTTGCAGGCCATTTACGGACCGGTCGCCTTTCCCATCGATTACCCCAACGAGCTGGACCGGCTGCACCACAAGAACGGCTCCGGCATCTGGTTGCACGGTTACCCGATGGATGTGAGCCGTCGGCCGCCGCAGGATACCCGCGGCTGCTTCTCCCTGTCGAATAACCGCCTGCTGGCCATGGCCAGACACGTCAGTCTGGGCAAGACATGGGTAGTCGTGGGTGAAAACCTCCGCTTCGGTCATCCGGATGATAAACAGCAGCTGCTGGAATCAGTCAAACGGGACATCGAAACCTGGCGGCATGACTGGGTAGCACTGAATAACGATGCCTATCTCTCCCACTACCATCCATCTTTCCATTCCGGCGATCGTGATCTGGCAGCGTGGAAGGCATACAAGCGCCGGGTGCATGCAGGCAAGGCATTTATCGATGTCAGCCTGAGCGATTTGACACTGATGCACGACCCCAACCGCTGGCCCGAGGGTGAGGTGGTTGTCGCCGAATTCGTGCAGCATTACCGCTCCAGCAACTATGCCGATGCCAGCCGTAAACGCCTCTATCTGGCGCGTGCCGATGCCGACAGCGCCTGGAAAATCCTGCTTGAAGAGAGCCTGGATAAATGAACACCAACCCATCCGATGACAAGGTAAAAGACCTCTCCAGCCGCCGCTTTCAGAAACTGGCGGATGAGAACAGGGAGCTCAAAGCCTATGTCGCGGAAGTGATGCAGCGGCTGCGTCAGAACGAGAAGCTATTTTCACGTCTGTTTGAACTCGAATCGCAGGTACTCAAAGCTGCAGACCCGGAAGACCTCTGTTTCACCCTGCTGCGCGGGTTGCGCTCGGGTTTTGAGCTGGATGTGGTGCGCTTCTGGCTCGATCGCTCCAGTTTCATGGGTGGGCATAAACTCGATGGCCTCTCCGACCGCGACCTGGTGTGGGTGGAAAAAGATGAAATCACCGGTATGGGCCTTGCGCGCAAACCGGTCTGGCTGATCCAGCTCTCATCAGAAAACCCGTTTGTCTGGCTGCAGGCTCAGGACAGTCATCTCGGTTCACTGGCGCTGCTGACACTGGGAAACCCGGAGCGCCCGTTCGGCGTACTCGGGCTGGGCTCGGTAGACAGGAGCCGCTTTGCCCCCGACCAGAGCAGTGATTTCCTGCAGCATCTGGCACAGGTTATCGGCCTGACTATGGAGCATGCTGTTGCTCAGGAGAGGCTGGCACGTTTGTCGGTCACCGATGCCGTGACCGGCAGTCATAACCGCCGTTTTTTACAACCGCACAGCCACCAGCCGCTTTCACAGTGGTTCGGGGCGGATACCCCTGTGGCCTGCCTATACATCGATATTGATCAGTTCCGCGGCTATGTTGAGCGCGCTGGAGAAGTGGCCGGTGATCAGGCACTGAATACTGTATGCAGCGTGGTTCGTCAGTTTGTGCGCTCCAGCGACCCGCTAATTCGCATGGAAGGCGATGAATTTGCCCTCTTCCTGCCCGGTATATCTGAAGCCAAGGCGCTGGAGATTGCCGGCCTTGCCATACAGAAGGTTGCCGAATCAGAGCATGGTGCAGGAGATCTTGCCATCAGTATCGGGCTGGCATTTTCCCGTACAGAGCAGGATTTGACCGTCAAGGCACTGATCGCCAATGCCGATCAGGCGATGTATGTCGCCAAAGCGCTCGGCGGCAACCGCTTCGAGGTTGCGGATTAACACGCCCATGGCGGTTGATTTTCAGGCGGCTGTATCCGCCTATCTGCAAGAGATGGCCGAAGTACGGCTTGCTTCACCCCATACCATCGCCGCCTACCGCCGTGATCTGGACGCATTCGCCGAGCATTGCGGCAATATGCCGCTGTCGCAGATCACCCGCGTTCAGGTGCAGGACTGGCTGGTGGCGGGGCATGCGGCAGGGCGAGCGCCGGCAACACTTGCACGCCGCCTCTCTGCCCTGACCGGCCTGCTCGATCACGCGGTACAGGCGGGTATCTGCCCGCTCAATGCGGCAGCCGGCGTACGGCCGCCAAAACAGGCCACGCGCCTGCCACGCACCCTGCCACCGGAGCAAACCGCCGCGCTGATGCAGCCGACCAGCGCTACTGCGGACCGGCGCGACCTGGCACTGCTGGCGGTCATGTATGGCGCAGGACTGCGTGTCTCCGAGACTGTCGGGCTTGATCTGTACGATGTCGACCTGCATAGCTGCGAATTGCGTGTCTTCGGCAAGGGCAGCAAACAACGCGTCGTGCCGCTGCCTGCTGTGGCTGCTGATCTGCTCCGCGACTGGCTGGATGAACGGCAGCAAGGCCCGGTCAATGATGATCAGGCCGTTTTTCTCAACCGCTTCGGCGAGCGTTTATCTGTGCGCAGCGTGCAGCGCATGCTCAAACAGCGGGCCCTGATCAATGGCACCGATATATCGGTCACGCCGCATCGCCTGCGCCACTCCTTTGCTACCCATCTGCTGGCTGGTGGTGTTGACCTGCGCGCTATACAGGAGTTGCTCGGCCATGCTTCGCTGGGGACAACCGAGCGTTATACCCACCTCGATATCGCCAGACTCACTGAAGTCTACGATCAGGCCCATCCGCGTGCCGGCAGGCGTGACTAGCCCACCGGCGCGGACCCGTGCCCACATTGATGCCCGTATGAGCCTGAGCCCATGCAGCCATGCTGATATACGCTCCATCACGGCTTGCTGTTCTCCACCTGTCTACCCTGCGGCGTGATCAGGATATCCTGCGACAGCCCGTCAGTACTTCAAACCATATCCCGGCCCGCTTTTCGCTCTCCGTAGCAGAGGTGGATCAGCTGATCGCCGCTGGTCGCGAGCTGCAGCGCAATAACCCGGTATATCAGCAGTTCATCACCGATCTGCAGCGCACCGCAGACATGTGAAGTGGCCATTTTGGCGTGATGATGCTAGAAACAAGCTGAGCCGCCGGTATCCGGAAGCGGGCAACAGACAACGACGTGAGGTAGCCATGCATGTAAAACTGTTCTCTATACTGGGCCTGATTGCACTGGCGGTAATTTTTATTGTGCAGAATACCGATGTGGTTGCGTTGCGCGTTCTGTTCTGGGAAATAGATATGTCGCGCTCACTGATGTTTCTGTTCCTGTTGCTGATCGGCATGGTTGCCGGCTGGTTTTTGCGCGCCCATATGCTGCATCAGTCAGACCATGATGCGCGTACAGATGACCGGCGCTGAAAACGCTACGCATAGAACCACCGCTTCATACCCCGACCACAGTGTAAAGGAGTGTAAAGGTGATTCTCTGCCCCTCCTGCCTCTGTTATCATCATCCCACAATGAAAAAGATCTCATACCCCGCCCTGCTGCTGTTAATGATGGTTGTCACACAGGCAAATGCCGCTTCTCTGGATGATCCCTTTTCAGTCTCGGCCCTGATGGCTCCCTCACCGGCAGATGCGGGCATCTGCGACAACCGCATCGAGGGAAAGTTGCTGACGCTGGCCGATGTGATCCAGATCAGCCTCTGTAATAACCCGCAAACACGCGTCGCCTGGGCCTCGGCCCGCACGGCGGCAGCAGTGCTGGGTGCCAGCCACGCTTCACAACTACCGACGCTATCACTGAACGGATCGGCCGATCACACGGCAGCAGCTACGGGCGCTGTACATAGCATAGCCAACCGGCAGAGCGGCTCGCAGTCACTGAGCTATCTGCTCTACGATTTCGGCGGGCGCGAGGC
Source organism: Zetaproteobacteria bacterium CG_4_9_14_3_um_filter_54_145 (assembly GCA_002791575.1). Classification (GTDB taxonomy): domain Bacteria; phylum Pseudomonadota; class Zetaproteobacteria; order Mariprofundales; family Mariprofundaceae; genus Mariprofundus. The sequence goes on from PFXI01000042.1 coordinate 29,826, forward strand.
CGGCATCGACAATGCCCGTGCGCTGCTCACGGCCGCCAATGCCAGCGGCAATGCTACCCTGCAAACGCTATTTCTGGATGCCGCACAAGCCTATCTGTCGCTAATCTCGGCACGTGCCGCTGTAGAGGCCAGTCGCAGCAGCGAAGCATCCGCCCGCGAAAGTCTGGCGGCGGCCGTGGCGCGCTATCAGGCCGGATCGGCAACGCCGGCGGATCGCCTGCAGGCAAAAACAGCACTGGCACAGGCCACACTGACCCGCGTCACGGCCGAGGGTACGATGTATAACGCCCTGGGTACGCTGGCCAATGCCATGGGTGTAGCACCAACGCTGGCCCTCGATTTTGCCGAGCTGCCACAGGCGCGCCCCGACATAAAGACGGAAGAGAACGTTGCCGAGCTGATCCGCGGGGCACAGCAACAGCGGCCGGATCTGCTGGCTGCCGAGGCCGGCATTGACGCGGCCGAAGCCGGCATTGCCTCTGTGCGCGCCTCCGGCATGCCGCAGCTCACCATCGACGCCGCTGTTGCCGATAGTCGAAACAGTACCGCCGGCGGCACCACGGCCAACACCCGCAGCGGCAACATTGCACTGAATATCAGCTTCCCCATATTCACCGGCTTCAAAACCACCTACCAAACCCTCGCAGCCGAGGCCCGGCTGGAAAACAGTATAGCCAGCCGTGACCTGCTTGCCCGCCAGATCGAGCTGCAGGTATGGCAGGCCTATCACAACCTGCGCAGCAAAGGCGAGGCGCTGCGCACCGCAGCAGATCTGCTGGCTTCAGCCGGTGAATCCGAAGCCATGAGTCTGGGCCGCTATCAGGAGGGGGTGGGCAATATCATTGATCTGCTCACCGCCCAGAGCGCCATGGCCAGCGCCCGTCAGCAACATGTCAGCGCCCTCTACAGCTGGCATGCCGCCCGATTCGCGCTGGCACAGGCTATCGGGGCGCTCGACCTCGATGCCCTGCAACAGATTCGGCATATGGAGCAATAACAATGGATGTGATGCATTTTTTCAGCCGCAAGCTGGTCATCGGCACTATCGCTGCCATCGCCCTTTCCGCCGGCGCTTACACACTGTTCTGGCCACAGCCGCTGCCGGTGAGCCAGCGCTATGCAACAGAGCCGGTGCAGGCAGGCCCGCTGATTGAGGCGGTCTCGGCCAACGGTACACTCAACCCGGTGATTCTGGTCAATGTCGGCACGCAGGTCTCCGGCGTGGTCAAGAGTATTCATGCCGACTTTAACGACACGGTGCAGGAGAACCAGATTCTGCTTGAGCTCGATCCGTCGTTGATCAGGGCGACCATGGCACAGTCGGAGGCGAATGAAGCCTCGGCCCGCGCCTCGCTTGATCTGGCACGGGCCAATATGAAACGAACCACAGCACTGTTCAAAAAAGAGTATGTCACTGCACAGGACGTTGATACCGCCACTCAGGCCCTGAAGGCTGCCGAAGCACAGCTGGCACTCGCCAAAGCCCAGCTTCAGCGCGACCGCATCAATCTGGCTTATACGGTCATTCGCTCGCCGGTCTCCGGCGTCGTTGTCTCACGCGAGGTGGATGTCGGTCAGACGGTGGCTGCCTCGTTCCAGACGCCGACCCTGTTCAAGATCGCCCAGAGCCTGACCAGCATGCAGATTGACTCCAGTTTTGCCGAGGCCGATATCGGCGCTATCCGGGTCGGCCAGGAGGCCACCTTCACCGTTGATGCCTATCCGGGGCGCGATTTTAACGGCAAGGTACGTCAGGTTCGACTCAACCCCACCACACAGCAGAACGTCGTGACCTACAACGTCGTTATCGATGTAAACAACGATGAGCGCATTCTGCTGCCCGGCATGACTGCCTATGTCAGTGTGGTCACGGCCCGTCTGCAGAGCGTGCTTAAGGTCTCCAATGCGGCACTGCGCTTTCGCCCGGCGACCGACGCCGTGATTGAACGCTCACCCGCAGACGCAGAGCAGAGTAGCAAGCAGAGCGGCCTGCGCGGTACCGTCTATATGACCGGTAAAAAAGGACTGCGACCGGTTCGCCTGCAACTAGGCGCATCCGATAACAACACCACCGAGGTGCTGGGTGGTGCCATCAAGGCAGGCGATCTGGTCGTGGTCGATATTGCGGATGCCGGCGGCACAGCCAAACGCTCGCCCAGCCTGCGTATCCGTTAACAGTATGGGCGAGCTACTCTCACTGCACGATCTCGACAAGGCTTACGATACCGATGCCGGACCGGTCAAGGTACTCAAGCAGCTGTCGCTGCGTATCGATGAGGGTGAGTTTGTCGCCATCATGGGCCCCTCCGGCTCCGGCAAATCAACGCTGATGAATATTCTCGGCTGCCTGGACGTGGCGAGCAGCGGCCGTTACCTGCTGGACGGCCGCGATGTCGGCGCGCTGGATGATGATGATCTGGCCAGGGTGCGCAGCGAGGTGATCGGCTTTGTCTTCCAGGGTTTCAACCTGCTGCCGCGCGCCACACTGGTGGCCAATGTGGCGCTGCCACTGATCTATCAGCGTATCGGGCGCAGCACACGCAGTGCGCGCGCTGCAACCATGCTTGAGCGCGTCGGCTTGAAGGAGTGGTTGCACTCACTGCCACCGCGCATCTCCGGCGGCCAGCAGCAGCGCGTCGCCATTGCCCGCGCACTGGTCACCGAGCCACGCCTGATTCTGGCTGATGAGCCCACCGGCAATCTCGATACCCGTACCGGACGTGAGATCATGCAGCTGTTTCAACAGATCAATCGCGACAGCGGCATGACACTGGTGCTGGTCACCCATGATCGTAATGTGGCGAGCTTTGCCTCGCGGCTGGTCTACCTGCTGGACGGGCGCATTCACTATGACGGGCCTGTGGATGCATTTCGCGAAGAGGAGCTGGTATGATCCTCTCTCTGCTCGGCGAAGCGCTCTCGGCCATGGCGGCCAACCGGCTGCGCACGTTTCTTACCGCCCTCGGTATTCTTATCGGCGTGGCCGCCGTGGTGCTGATGGTAGCCATCGGTCAGGGTACCCAGAAACAGGTGGGCGATTCGATCGCCTCGATGGGCTCGAATTTGCTGATTGTGCGCTCGGGCGCCCCGAGAAAGGGGGGGGTGCATGGCGGTGCGGGCAATATGCCGACACTGACCACAATGGATGCGCTGGCCATCGCTCAGCTGACGCGCGCGGCTCTCGTGGCGCCGACCGTCATGGGCTCTGTGCAGATCGTTTACGGCCCCAACAACTGGAACACCACGGCCACCGGCACCAATGCCGATTATCTGCAAATCCGCGACTGGCGGGTGGTTTCCGGGCGTGATTTTTCCGAGTCGGAGGCGATGAGCGGCGTGCGCGTGGCCCTGCTCGGTCAGGAGGTAGCGCGGCAACTCTTCGGCGATGAGAATCCCGTGGGCAAATCAATTCGCGTGCAGCGCTCACCCTTTCTTGTCATCGGCCTGCTCGATGCCAAGGGGCAGAGTATGGGCGGCCAGAATCAGGACGATATGATCATTGTACCGCTGGTAACAGCCCAACGGCAGTTATTCGGCACTCAGTTTCAGGGTACGGTATCGATGGTGATGGTACAGGCCAGATCAGCACAGGATATGACGCCACTGGAGAGTAGTGCACGTGAGCTGCTGCGCCAGCGCCACCATCTGAGAGCCCGCGCTGAAGAAGATTTCCGCATCACCAATATGACCGAGGTGAGCGAAACAGCCTCGGAGGTGACCGGCATGCTCTCCATTCTGCTCGGTGCGATTGCCTCGATTTCGCTGTTTGTCGGCGGTATCGGCATCATGAATATCATGATGGTTTCGGTGACGGAACGCACGCGTGAGATCGGTATCCGTATGGCGATCGGTGCCAGCCGCAGCCATATACTGATACAGTTCCTGCTCGAATCGGTGATCATTACCGTCGCCGGCGGCACGGCCGGCATTGCAGTCGGCATCGGACTGGCTCTGGCTGCCACACGCATGTTTGATGTCTGGACGGCCATCACCGCCATGCCGGTGCTGCTCGCCTTCGGCGTATCGGTGGCGGTGGGTATCTTTTTCGGCCTCTATCCGGCACGCAAAGCCTCGCGCATGCGTCCCATTGATGCGCTGCGCTATCAGGGGTAGCGATACTGGCCACTTGCTGTTCAAACGGCCCGTCAGTGATTATGCTGCTCGCGACTGTTTATTGGAATGAAAATTGCTTTACCTGACATAGCAGCTACGATTATTCACACGGGGAAGGAGGGTGCATGTCAAACACAGACCGAAGAAGCCATACACAAGTCTCTGCCCTGTTTGCCTCTGCCAGCAACCATATGCATGCCTCTGTGGATATAGCCGAGATGTTGCAAGTCGGTGTTTTGACGGCCACACAGCTGGTGCATGCCAAAGCCGGCACAGCAGCACTGCTGATTGATGGCCGCCTGGCCTTTTCGGAGTACCTGCAGGAGATGGTCTGGCACCCTCTGCAGTGCAGATTTGGCAGTGAGGTCAGCTGGGTAGGCGATCTGATTGCACACCAGACCGCCTTCATCATGACCGACCCGGATGAAATAAAGGGTTTTGACGAGCAGACCGGGCACTGCCTGCCACAGGCCGAAGAGCTCGCAGTCGTGCCGGTCATCGGTAAAAATCATGAGCTGCTTGCCTGCCTGCTGCTGTTCGCGAAAACAGGGCAAACATTTGAAGGTAGTGATACCCTGCTGCTGCAACAACTGGCATCGATGATGTCCGTTGCCATTGAAAATGGCATTCAGCAATCTGCAAATCGAAGGGTTGAGGCTGATCTGGAAAAATCAGTGGCAACCTATCGTACGCTTGTGGAGCAAATCCCCGCCATCACCTATATCGCCACGCTGGATCGCAGCCGCATCCTGTTTGTCAGCCCGCAGGTTGAAGATATTCTGGGTTATCGCCAGGATGACTTTCTGGCCAATCAGCAGATATGGTCGCAACAGATTCACCCGGATGATCGGGAGCGTGTGCTCAATGAAGTGCGCCAGAGCCTGAAAGATAATATCCCGTTTCATGCCGAATACAGAATATGCTCTAAAGATGGCAGAGATATCTGGGTAAAAGATGCAGCGGCTACCGTGCGTGATCACGATCATGACCTCTACCTGCAGGGTGTTGTCTACGATATCAGTGAGCGCAAGGTGTACGAAAAGAAGCTGATGATGATGGCCCATTTCGATCATCTGACCGGACTTGCCAACAGGGCGCTGTTTCATGACCGGCTTGGCCAGATTATTGCGCAATCCAAGCGCCACGATAAAAAATTTGCCGTCCTCTATCTCGATCTGGATGGATTCAAGGCCGTCAATGACCAACTCGGTCATCAGGCCGGCGATGATCTGCTGGTCAAGGCCGGGCACCGCCTGCAAGCCCAGGTGCGCGAGGTGGATACGGTTGCCCGCATGGGCGGCGATGAGTTCACCATTATTCTCGAAGATATACATTCACATGCAACTGTTGAATTGGTTGCCAATAAACTGGTGGAGGCGATCGCCGCACCGTATGAGCATATCGGTCCGGAACTGAGTGTGAGCATGAGCATGGGTATTGCCATTTATCCGGACGACAGCACCAGTGCGGAGATATTAGTTACAGCGGCGGATAATGCCATGTACAGGGCGAAACAGAGTGGCAAGAATCGCCACTGCTTCCATCAGGGCAGTGATTAAACGCTGCGTCCGCCCTTCTGGTTGTAGAGATCCATCAATCTGGACTCCATATTCTGGTCGCCTGTGCTCTGCATGGCCTGACGTGCTTCAGCAGAGATAGAGGTTTGATCCGGCCTGGGCGCCGCCGCTTGCTTGCCGGCTGCAGCCTTGGCAGGCGCAGCTTGCTGAGTCTGTTGAAGCAGACGCGAAATGAAACCATCAGCGGGCGAAACGGTAAGTGCCACAATCAACTCCTCTTTGACGTATTGTTGAAAACCCGGTGCGTAAGGTTCCCACACTTGTATACATCGGTTGAGGATTGCCCGACTTTAGAAAAAAGATTTGATCGGGTATGCGACTCAATACCAGCCATGCTCCCTGAACGATAGTACATCTCTGCCGGCAATCAGGAAATGATCGAGGATTTTCAGCTCCAGGGGCTGGCAGGCTTCGGCCATGCGACGGGTTAGCTCAATATCCTCGGCACTGGCACGGGCTGTGCCGCCCGGATGATTGTGAAACAGGATCATCCCTCTGGCATCAAGCTCCAATGCTCGCTTCATCAGATTGCGCGGATAGACGGCCGTTCGATCCACTGTACCTTCAAACAGGATTTTTGTCGATCAGCAGCCGGTGCTGCTGATCGACAAAAATAGCACCTAAACACTCCATACCCCTGCCCTGAACCAGCAAACGCAGATAGGCACTGACCCGCTCGGGTCGATCGAAGAGCTGCCTGCCCGGCAGGTCGGAGGCGAGGTAGCGCACCTCCACCTGGCGGATCAGCGACAGAAACAACGCGCCGCCCTCACCGATGCCCTGCACCTGCTTCAATTCGGCAGATTGTGCATCAAATACACCGGCCAGCGTCTTGAACTGTTTGAGCAGCCGCTTGGCCAGCGGCTTCACATCTATACGCGGCAGCGCGTAGCTCAACAGCAACTCCAGCACTTCATAATCATGAAAGCCGTCAAATCCACGTTGTGCAAATCGATCCCTGAGTCGCTGGCGATGTCCCCTGATGCTCTCATCCATACGCTTATCAAAGCTAAAAAAAGCATCTGAGTCAAACGCACCGGCTGACAGACAGCACTCCTTGCAGCGGAGTGTTCGACAGACACCGACAGGCGTGGTTAAACTGTAGCCATGCGCCACCTTCGCCGACAACTCATCGACCTGCTTGATCAGGCACGCCTGCAGCATGGTATGGATCACATTCAGCCCAGACTGATGGCAGCACTCGTGCAGGATTTTTATGCCCTGCTGCCAAAAGGCAAAACAAAACGCATCACCATGCGTGCACGCACACTCACTCACGGTGATCTGCACCGCCATATATTCACCATCCGCTGTCCCGATCAGGCCTTTTATCTGGATGCCATCAAGAGTTATCTGCTGCGTCAGGGGATCCAGCCGATAGGCCAGCAGACCATGGTGGCACGCATGCCCTGCGGTCCCGATGGCTGTGCGCTGGAACTGCATAACCCGGATATCCATGACGAAGACAACTTCATGTTTATCGCCATTCATATTTCCGCCACGCTTACCCCGGCCGCCGAGCCGCTCAGTCTGGATATGCGGGCAATCCTGAAGGCTGTTGATCTCTCTGTGCAGGACTTTGCAGAGATGCGCACACAGATCGCCCAGCATGTGGCGCGTCTGATGCCGGAGAAGCCCGATGCTGCCGCCCTGCTCGACTGGATCAATGACAATCACTACCTCTATTTCGGCCTCACCCAGAAGGACAAACGGCTGGGCCTGATGCGTAACAGGAAAGTGCTCGGGCGGGTCGTCCCCGGCCTGCTCGAAGAGGTTGAAGCATGTGAAATGGCAGTAGAGCCAGGTATCGAATGGCTGAACCTCGCCGCCTGCCAGCACTATCTGTACAGCGCTGCCAGCATCGAAGTGGTGCGCGTATGCTGGACCGGTTCAGGCGGAGAGCTTGATCAGGCACTGATTATCGGACACTTCTCGCGCAGTGCCAGCTTTGCCAATGCCAGCTACCTGCCCATCATGGCAGCGCGCTGGCGCACGCTGGCAAATGATCAGCTGTTGCGACACTCCGCCTTTTATCGCCGTGAGGTGCGCACACTGTTTGATCGCATGCCCAAGCGCATCCTGCTGGCAACCCGGCCGGAGGACTGGCTGCTGCCGCTAAAGGGCATTATCGATCTGGCTGATCCACTGCAACTGGTCACCAGCATCCTGCCGTCGGTGCATGGCAACCTGGACTCCCTGCTGGTCACCATTGCCACCAAACGCTTCGGGCCGGTTGTGATGCAGCGTGTCATGGATACGCTGGCCGCGGCCGGTATACCGACGCACGGTTATGAATCATTCGGCATCGGTCCGCACCGCATTATCCTGATCGGTATTGAACGCACACATCAGGAGATCGAAGCTGCAACACTCAACAACCAGATCCGTCGCTGCATCGTATTCTGGAAGGATCTGGCCAAGGCGGAAGTACTGCGCCATGCCGCAACGCTGAATATCCCCGAGACACTGCAGGAGCTGGAGCAGATACCATCGCTCTATCAGGATCTGTTTGCGCCGGCCCAGTTCACCCGCGATGTCAAAATGCGCCAGCGCCTGCTGGCTAACGCACGCACATGCGTCCACATCAGCCAGAAGGCTTCGCTTGCCGATATTGTCGAGCTCTATATCTACTCGCTTGAGCAGCCGTCGCTGGGGAAACTGGTCGATATCCTGCGTCTGTTTGCACTGGATCCGATACAGGAGTCACTCGTCCCTTTCGGCAGCGCACCGGACTGTGCTGAAAACCCGGGATACGGCTGCATCCACATCTCGGCCCTGACCTGTCGCGCCCCCCGCCATCTGGACCGTGAGGATATCCAGCGTCTGCAGCGGGGCCTGACACTGGTACTCAACGGTGAAGCCGACCACGATGCCGTCAATGCCCTGATGATCGCTGCGGCTCTGGATATTGATGAGCTGGCCATACTGATCACGCTGCGCAATCATCTGGTACAGCTATTACCCGATGCAGCCCTGTTGCCGTTGACGGACATGATGCTGCGCCATGCAGAAGTAAGCCGCTGCCTGCAGCGCCTGTTTGCCGCCCGTCATCTGCCCGACATGCCCGACAGCTTCCTCGCTGAAACACGCAGCAGCTTCCATCAGGCCATGCAGCATGTTGCCAGCCTGACCGATGATCGCTGGTTCAGGATGCTGGCCGAGCTGGTTGAAGCCGGCCTCAGAACCAATGCCTTCATCCGTGAGCGGGGCGAGCCGATCGCCATTAAAATCGATACCAAACGGCTGCCCTTTGTACGTCATCCGCTGCCATGGCGGGAAATTTTTATCCACGGCGTGCAGGTGGAGGGCACGCATCTGCGTGCAGGCCCCATTGCCCGTGGCGGCATCCGCTACTCTGACCGGCCTGCCGATTTCCGCACCGAAGTGCTGGAGTTGATGAGTACGCAAACCATCAAGAACGGACAGATTGTACCCACAGGCTCCAAGGGCGGCTTTGTCATTCGCGGAGGTCAGGGGCCTGCCTTTATTCTGCAACAGTATCACAGCTTCATCCGTACACTGCTCGCCCTGACCGATAATCTGGTCGATGGCGTGCTGCAACCGCCCGAAGGTATGCGCATAGCCGAGAACGATGCCAACGACCCCTATCTGGTTGTGGCGGCAGACAAGGGTACGGCCAGCTTCTCCAATGATGCCAATAACGAAGCGCAGGCTGCCGGCTTCTGGCTGGATGACGCATTTGCCAGTGGCGGACGCCATGGTTACGACCACAAGGTTGTCGGTATCACCGCACGCGGCGCATGGATTTGTGCCACGCATCTGTTCGCCAGGCTGGGCCTTGATGCCTGCGCCGATGCGATCAGCTGTGTCGGCATTGGTGATATGGGCGGTGATGTATTCGGTAACGGCATGCTGCTCAACCCGGCGCTGCGCCTGGTGGCTGCATTCAACCATCGGCATATCTTTCTCGACCCGGAACCGGATGCCGCAAAAGCATTCAGCGAGCGCCAACGGCTGTTTACCGCCGGTCCCGCTGCCGGCGGCTGGGATGCCTATGACCCCCGTGCCATCAGCAACGGCGGCGGCGTATTCGAACGCAGTTCCAAACAGATCACACTCTCTGCCGGCATGCGCAGCGTGCTCGGTATTACGGATGAGGCATTGGCAGGCGAGGCACTGATTCGCGCCATCCTTACCGCTCCCGTTGACCTGTTGTATAACGGCGGCATCGGCACCTATGTCAAGGCAAGTAGCGAAAGCCATGCCCAGGCCAGCGATCCGGCCAATAGTGCTGTACGCGTGAATGCTGCCGATCTGCGCTGCAGGGTGATCTGCGAAGGTGGCAATCTCGGCTTTACCCAGAAGGCGCGCATTGAATATGCACAGGCCGGCGGCCTGATCAATACCGATGCCATGGACAACTCCGCCGGTGTCGATATGTCCGATCATGAGGTGAACCTGAAAATCCTGTTCAATGTGGCGGCCGTGCGTATGCCACATGGCAAGCGCAACCGCCTGCTGGTACAACTAACCGGGGCAGTTACCGAGCAGTGCCTGGCCGACAATCTACTGCAATCACGCGCGCTGACGCTGGCCGAGCTTGATGTCGAGCTCTATCCACCGCGTATGCAGCGGCTGCGCGACGGTCTGGCCAATCAGGGCTGGCTGGATGAAGCGGTTGCCCCCGGCATTTATGACAATGCACTACTGCACCTGCGTCCGCAGCTCGCCATACTGCTGGGTCAGGAGAAAAACAGGATTCACGCGCGCCTCTCCGCAACCGGCTTTGATGCCAGCAGCGCATTCAGTGAACAGGCCTTGCTCGACTATTTTCCGGCTGCCCTGCAGCGTAAATTCGCTGCTGCCTTTTCAACCCACCCGCTGAGCAATGAAATTATCAATACGCAGGTAACCAATCATATCGTCAATCACCTGGGTCTGTGCGCGATCCATCATCTGGAAACACTGATCAACGCCTCAACCGGCAACATTGTTGAGGCGCTGCTGATTGCCGAGAAACTGCTCGATACAGCAGCGCTGCGCGAAGCGATCTGGCATGAGGTGACGGATGTGGAGCAGGCTGTCCGGCTTCAGCACGGGCTGCAGGAGTCACAGATGCTGTTTGCCGAAAACCTGTTGCGCCTGTGCCCGGTTGAACAGCTGGATCAGGCGTGGCTCAGTGCACAACAACGCGGGCTGCACCACTTCCGTCAACGCATGGCGGCCGATATAACCATTGATGATACCCTTGCATCATCAGGTCTGACGGACGGCCACCTTCGCCATCTGGCCATGATGCCGCAACTGGCTCAGTCAGCCTGCGCCGTGCACCTGGCCTCGTCGATGCATATCAGCCTGAGCCGTTGCCTGAGTGCCAGCAGGGCGTGTCTGTCCCTGCTGCCGTTTGACGAAATGGAGCAACCGCTTCGCTCTCCCGAATGGGCTGATGATGATGCGCATAATCTGCGCCGTGAGTGGCTGCACCGGCTGACTCTGCTGCAGAGCCGTGCCATTGCCCAACTGCTGAACAGGCCCGGCAACCAGTTTGATACGCTTGCCGCCAGTTTGTGGAAGCAGCATCCCTACTGGCAGGAGATTGAAACGTTCCAGCAGCAGATCAATGATCCGAATGCTTCTCAGGAGGCCCGCCGCATGCGCCTGATGCTGGCTTTAACGCGCCTGGAGGCAATTGTCGATAATCAGGGCTAGGAGTCTGTCGGACTTTGGGTGATCGTAGCGAGCAGGAGCAGCTTGCCAAGTAGACTTCTCCTAAGTCCGACAGACTCCTAGCTGTTCTTAGCCTCAATCCAGCGCGACATAAACTCCGTGCTGCGCTGGTGATGATGGCGCAACATCATGCCGGTAAAGTTATGCAGCCGGTGCTGACGCAGTCCCCCCCTGATGGCGGTGATGCGGGCAATCAGCTCGCGACCGTTGCGCTCGCCATCGAACAGCCTGCGCACAATGGCATGGCCCTGCTCACGCGCTGCCAGCCAGGCTGACTCATCGCCATAGAGTGATACGGCGGCAGCGGCAAAAGCTTCAGCATCATCGGCTACCGCGCCACTCCATGGTAGCCCCCCGCACATCCCTTCCACACCGATGCTGGTTGTAACATTCGCTGTGCCATTGAGCATCGCATCGGCAAGCTTGGTCTTGATACCGGCACCAAAGCGCAACGGCGCCAGACAGATGCGCGCGCTCTGCATGACCCTGTGCACATCATCTGCGCGGCCGAGCACCCGGAATCCTGTTTTGCTATCGTTGAGCGCCGTGACTGCGGGCGGCGTGTAAGCACCATAAATATGCAGCTCCGCATCGGGCAGTGCGCGCCTGATCAGCGGCCATATCTGCTCTTTCAACCAGCGTACTGCATCGAGATTCGGCGCATGGCGAAAATTGCCAATAGTGACAAAGTGTTGGCGCGCATCAAAAGCGGGCGTTGGCCGGCCAATATCCGCCTGATCAAACATGAAGGGGGAGCAGTGCAGCAGGCCCGGACTCACTGCAAAGTGCTCTATCAGCAACGCCATCTCGTAATCGGAGACCAGAATGGAGAGATCCGATCGCAGCAGTGCAGCGATCTCACGCAGCGCCAGATCGCTGTGTAGCTCTTCTGTTGCCAGCCCTTGTACGACACTGCGGCTGACTTTAAAACTGTTCTGCCGCGCCTGACGCAGGCAGTGCAGATCGATGGTTTCGACAATACGCATCGCGGCCGGGCAGGCCTTTTCCACCCGCCAGCCGAACTGCTCCTCCATGGTAAAGCGGTCGAAGAGCACGATATCGGGATTTAAATCGGCAACAAAGCCATCAAAGCTGCTGTCATTCACGGCAATGTCGGCACAAATGATGCCGAGCTCCCGCAAATCGAACGAATAGTCGTTCGGCGCTGCCGTCGATGCATAGGTGAGCTGCCAGCCCTGCTGCACGAAAAGGCGGGCAAGCTCCAGCATGCGCAGCCCCGCACCCGAAGAGGCCGGTTCCGGCCAGTGACTGCCGATCATTAATACGCGCGTATCTGCTGCTGATTCCATTGCTCCATAACAGCAGCGGAAAGCGTGGTGGTCAACCGGTATATCGCCTGATTAGGAAATGCACATGCGTTTAGTCATGCAGGATGATGGAGGGCTCCATGTATCGAAAGCATTCACTCACCCTCCTGCCACGTCCTGCGGGAATCACAGGGTGTTAACTTCTTCGATTTTATAACCCTTGGAAGCCAATACTGGCCGCCAGAATTCAATATCGTAACGTTCCCATGCATGGCATCCAAATGGCAACTGACGCCCGTTCAGCTCATAGCAACGTCTGGGCTCCAGCTCAAAGGAGAAACGCAACGCCGTTTCCATATCCGCAACCCGAAAGCGTGGATACAGGGAGGAGCCTGCACATGACCAGAAGGTGTCTTCATTATACTCCCATCTGCCGGCAAAGTAGGCGAGATACTTCGATATGCGACGAAAAGAGCTCACCTTGCGCAATGAGAAACCGCCATTACCGACACTATATTCTCTGGTCGGCAGGAACCGGCCGACCCAGCGAGCCCATGCAGGAAACAGGCTCGATATTTTGAAATTCCTGATGATATAGGTCCCGAACCACGGCGCACCAATATAGTCATATCCGGCATGGCACCAGTAATCCAGTTCATCAGAAAAGGCGAAAGCATCCAGCTGATTCATCAGGATGTACTCGAAGCCGGAAAATGCATCATAAAATTCAGGCGATAGCATCAACCTGTTATAGGTACCAGTAGAGGCAAAGCATTGATCATCAAAACGTATCAAATCAAAAGTACAGCCGCTAAGGCTATCTATTTTGGCGCTTCACGAAGTTGTGTGGGTAAAATCTAAGAATCAGCTATATTTGGTTGCGTATTCCGGTCGAACGTGACACCTGATTCCGCTGG
>PFXI01000051.1 GCA_002791575.1 Zetaproteobacteria bacterium CG_4_9_14_3_um_filter_54_145
TGGTTGTCGTCGATGACTTACCCTACCAGAAGGGAGTTTTTTCGCCTCTTCTCAGAGGCTTAATTCAGCAGGTTTGAAGACTTTTGCAAGAGGCTCAGTTGTTTGGGCATGGTGAAAAGTGGCTGGATGCAGGATTGTATCTTGAATATTTCAAGCCCAAAGCCGCATTGAATCAACCCGCTGCGTTTGAATTTAAACTGTTGCTGGAAAAACAGAGCGGACAACTGGTCAATACAGCAAATCTAATACTCACCAAAGAGGTAGGGCGCAATGCCGTGACGCATACGATCGCGGGTTATGCATGGCGAAGCAAATGGCGCTGGTCGCGACAGATGGAGCCGGCCATTGAACTGTATGGCTCACTGGGTCCTGTGCATAACACCAGCAGCCTCTCCGGCCAGACGCATCAGCTTGGCGTGGTGATGCTGGGCAAGCTGCCGGGGGATCTGAGTTATGAAGTTGGTTATCTGTTCGGTCTTACATCAGCCACAGAGAGAGGCATGTTCAAATTTGTCATCGCTTACGAGCTGTAATCACTAAGAAGTGATTTTGCGGGCCAGTCGCTGATCCGTCTGGTAGAGGAAGGCGAGCAGCTCGGCGACCAGCTGATAGGCATCTGCAGGTATCTCCGTACCCGGCGGTACACGTGCCAGCAGACCGGTCAGGGCTTCATCATGGTGTATATGAATCTGCTTTTCGTTGGCGATTTCCAGTATTTTTTCAGCCAGATGACCGAACCCGGACGCCAGCACGGTTGGTGCCTGACCTGAATCGGGCTCATAACTGAGCGCGACGGCCGCTTGTCTGTCCTTTGTCTTCATCCGTGCCTGTCTGGTGACATATTCGGCTTGAGGATGGGCTCATCCCCCTCCGATAACTCAGCCTGCAGTGTTGTACCGCTCTGGTTCAGTTGTTGATCCTTGACCCATGCGGCAAATGGCTGGTGCAGCTGAACAAAGCTGGTGTGGCCAGTAGCGCGCAGTTTTAGTTGCGCAGGACTCCCCTGTTGCTGCTGCAGGGCAAAGTAAAGGGTACCCAGCTGATCAAGATCAACTCGCCCGTGCAGGGCAAAGCCGTTGCTGTCATTCTGCCGCTCAATCATGCCGCGCGGTTGACGGCTCTCTCTCTCATCGAGTATCAGACGCCGGCCATTGTCCGACTCCTGTGCGTGTAGCGGATGATTATCCTGCCAGGACCATGAGCCATGCCCTTGTCGTTGCCCCTGATTGGGTAGCTCTGTGTGGCGGTTGCCGGCAAGTTCCGCCAGACGCCCGGCAATTTCGTTGATGGCCTGTTGGCGACTCAGTATACGAAAATGGGCGGGGGCTTCGCGGCTGAGCAGCTCCAGCCAGAGTTGTCCCTGTGGCAGACTGGCCAGCAGGCCGGGTGGCAGCGTGGCAAGAAAACGTTGTGAAGCGATAATCAGTGTGGCGCTACCACCGGTGATACCCTCCAGCCTGCCGGGCAGGATGCTGCCGTTCGGCCACGGCAGCGGGGGTGTGCTACCGGGTTTGGCCGCTTGCATCAGGGCAGGCAGTGAAATGGTGTTCAGTATCATGCTTCGGAGGGAGTGCTTATTTGTGTGCAGGGGTGGTTTTGGAAGCCGCAGCATGCAGCTTCAGCATCAACTTTACCTGAGCCAGTGGCATATCAAGCCGTTCGGCAATGGTTTCAGCGGCTTCGCCTTCCCTGTGCATGCGTAAGATCATGGTTGCCTGTGTGCTGTTCTGCGGCGGGGTGCGGGGCGAATCGATTGGCGCGGCGGGCATAACCCGTTCAGGCTGTTGACGGGGCGGCTTTGCTACCGGTTTCGGGCGCTCAGCCTCTTCTTCGGCGTGCTGTCGGGATTTGAGCTGTTGCATGCTGTGTGTGGCATCGGCCAGATGACGTGTTGCCTCGTCCAGCTGTGCCGCGGTGGCTGCCAGCAACTGCTCCATGGCCTGCTGACGTTTGCCATTGCGATGCCATGTCAGCCATAGCATGAAAATGCCGAGCATCAGTGCAATATCAATGGCCAGCCCGAGCCAGTCCCTGCCGGATGCATTGATACCGGTGAGGATAGATTCCATATCTGTTAACCCAGACCCATAAGGGCACGCAGACGCAACACCATTTGCGAATGCAGTTGTGATACGCGGGATTCGGTGAGGCCAAGAATCAGGGCAATTTCTTTCATGGTCAGCTCTTCATAATAATAGAGTGTAATCAGAACCTGCTCGCGTGCCGGCAGCTGGCTGATACCGTCGGCCAGTTGTTGAACAAACTGCAATAGTGTGTTCTGTGCTTCCGGTGTGTCGGCCGGATCACCCGCCAGTGTTTCCAGTATGCTTATTTCATCACCATGATCATTGTTAACCGGCAGATCATCAAAGTGAATAATCGACATGCTGCGTACCTGGTACAGGCGTGTCCGGTATTCATCCAGCGTAATATCCAGATGCTTGGCAATTTCAGCCTCTTCTGCCGGCCGTCCATGCACCTGTTCCAGCGTCAGAAAGGCTGCCTGCATCTCCTTGGCATGATCGCGCAGGCCACGAGGCATCCAGTCAAAGGCGCGCAGATAATCAATCATGGCACCGCGGACCCGGTAGGAAACAAAGGTTTTGAACTGGACATCGCGGCTGTGATCGAAACGCTGGGCACCATCGAGCAGTCCGAGAACACCGGCATTGATCAGGTCATCGAATTCAATGGAATCGGGCGTGCGCCGCATTAACTGATCGGCGTGATAGCGCACGAGTGGCAGATATTCTGCCAGCAGTTCATCCGGCGTTGGCGATACGCTGTAGTTTGGCTTAGTGCTCATGCACCGGAATCCTGTTTTTTAGCGCTGTGTTCATGACGGGTGGGTAGCAGAAGATTCAGCCAGGCAAGCATCACACCCATCCAGGCGCCGGCAAAAGTAAGCACGAGGATGCGAAAGAGTGATTCAGTGACCGGAATATTCTGAATCAGACAGACAGCCAGTCCGAAGAGCAAGCCGGTCAGGCTGCCTGTGAGCGCCGCATGTACCGGTTTCACTGCTGGTTACCCTGTAAGGCGACATTGTCGACGACTTCATCATCGTCATCCAGTGATGCTGCCAGACTGCGTTCCCAGAAAAATTGCAAGCCGGCCGAACGGGAGTTGTCGCGCGGACGGGCGATCAGTGTATCAAACAGCTTTTCCAGATGACGGGAGAGATCACTGCCATTATGGATCAGCAGTTTCTGGCGCTGGATGGATTTACGTACATCCATGTGCTGCGGGACATAACCGACATAGTCGAGATAGACATCGAGATAGCGATCACTGACAGATAACAGGCGTTTGAAGGTGATATGGCCATCGATTTCGTCGGTTTGATTGACGATTACCATAAAACGGCGGACATCGCGTTGTTGTGACATCACCTTGATCAATGCGTAGGCATCCGTTAACGAGGTGGGATCAGGCGTCAGCACTACCAGTGCTGTCTCCGATGCCGAGGCAAAGTAGAGTACATTATCGCCAATGCCTGCGGCGGTATCGATCAGAATAAGATCATAATTGCGGCCGGCTTCGCGCAGCGTATCGAGAATGGTCTGTTGCTCGCGCACATTGAGGTTGGTCAGTTCATACAGACCGCTGCCGCCGGGTAACACATCAAAACCCTGCGGGCAGGGGACAATAAGATCTTCCAGATTGCATCCGTCGGTCAGCAGATCACGAATACTGCCGGTTGTATGCAGACCCAGCATCACATCGACATTGGCCAGACCCAGGTCGGCATCAATAAGCAGTACCTTCTGCCCCTGTGCTGCGGCATGGGCTGCAAGATTGACGGAAACAAAGGTTTTGCCGACACCACCCTTGCCGCTGCTGATAGAGATGACACGAGGAGAGTGCGTATCTATTGCGCTTTCGGCGGCTGTGGCAGAGAGGGACGAATTCATAGTGGCGTTTCCCGGCTGGCTTTGCTGAGCAGGGCGGTCAGAGCCTGATCGGTCAGCCAGCCCATCTGTTCGGGCACTTCAGGGCCGAAACTGCAATAACCCAGAGGCATACCTGCGACAATTGACCAGTTGACAATTTTTCCCGGCTTCTGTGTCTCATCCAGCTTGGAAAATGCCAGATGGGTCATAGACGATGCTGTATTGTGTGCCAGTAGCTGCATGCCATCCTCCTCATCCATATTGGCTGGCAATACCAGAAAGCGCTCTGTGCATTGCATGGCATCCCATAATCCGGTCTGCCGACGCAAGCCGATATCACGCCGTGGGCTCCAGCCTTCACTGTCTATTAGCAGGAGTTGTGCCGATTGTGTCTGACGCAGTATATTTGCGGCGTCACTCACCTTGTTGAGCGGGAAAAACGGCACACCGAGTGTATTGGCGTAAGCTTTCAGGCTGTCGAGGCCGCCCATGCGTTCAGTATCGGTGGATAACAGCGCTACGCGGATCCCTTTCATGCTGTAATGCGCGGCAAGCTTGGCAATCAAGGTGCTTTTACCGCAACCGGCAGGACCAGTGAACAGCACGGTATGACGTTGCTGGCCGGGATTGATGCGTTTGCCCCAACGTATGGTCTTGCTCGCTGTCGGGTTTCTTAGGGAAAAGTCGACAGCCATGTCAAAAGCATGACTGGCCGCAATGCCCAGTTTGCTCAGGTGATCAAAGGCATCCTGTTCTGCAATGCCGGAGAGTGCCTGGCGCAGGCTGGCGCTCTCTTTGTTGCCAAGGCCTTCGACCAGGCGCTCCAGACGCCTGATGGTGACGTCGACTTGCTTGCTTGCCGGCGCGGATTCCGGAGCAGGTGGATGCGCTACGGCGGCAGTTGCCGGTTTTGTCGGTGCCGCGCCTGCGCTGTCCAGGGCTGCGTGCACATGCCACAGGGTGTTGCCGCTGGCATCTTTGGACTGCTGACGATCAAGGATCAGTGCTTCGGGCCCCATATCCTTGCGAACCTTGCTTAATGCCTCATGCAGGTGCGGGGCTGTGAAAACTTTAATTCGCATCGTACAGACTCACTTTGGCCAGTGCCTGAATATTGGTTTGTGGCGGTATCTCGCCAATGGAGAGTACAGTGATACGGGTCATCACCTTGCGCAGAGCCCGGGTCAGGTGGCCACGCAGTTGCGGTGTGGTCAGCAGTACCGGCATATCCACGTCGAAGCGGGATGAAACTTCATTGATGCGGGCAATAAAACGCTGCCATTCAGGCATATCCAGTGGCAGCGCCCAGCCCTGATTCATGCTCAATCGCTCACTCATGCGTTGTTCCAGCTCGCCATCCAGCATGAATACTGCCAGCTCACCCTGATGATTCAGGTAGCGCTGGGTAATGGTGCGACCGAGCCGCATACGTACTTTTTCCACCAGATCGTCAATGCTGAGTTGCTCCGCAGAGTGGTCGGAGAGTGCTTCAAGAATCAGCATCAGGTCCCGGATGGGTACCCATTCAACCAGCAGTCTTTGCAGTACATTCTGCAATAGCCCGACCGAGACCTGAGCCGGTACAATCTCCTCGACAACCTTGGGGTGGCGCTGGGCAAATTTGGCCAGTAGTTCATGTACCTGTGTGCGGTCGAGCATCTCGGCTGCCTGTGAACGCAGCAACTCGGTCAAGTGGGTAATGACCACGGTTGTCGGTTCAACCACGGTATAACCGGAAAGCTCGGCCTGCTGCCGCTTGTCTTCCGTGATCCATACGGCAGGCAGACCGAAAGCAGGCTCCTGCGTGGCAATACCCTCAACGGGCGGGCCGCTGATCTGGCTCTCCAGAGCCAGCAGATTGCGTGGCCGGATTTCACCCTTGCCGACAACCGCACCGCGAATAAGGATCTGATAATCGGATACGCCCAGTTGCAGGTTATCCTTGATATGTACCGGCGGCAGTACAAAACCGATCTCCTGCGTGATCTGGCGGCGTACTTTTTTCATGCGATCGAGCAGATTACCCTCGCGACCGCCCTCCACCATATCGATCAGACCGTAACCGATTTCCAGCCGGATCGGATCTTCCACAAGCAGGTCATCAAGCCCGTCATCGCCGACCGGTTCGGCCACGGGCATGACCTCTTCGGCTATGGTATCGAGCGCTTTCTGCTGATTGCTCAGCTGCAGGTAATAACCGCTGGCAGCCAGACCCAGTGACAGAATGAGGAAGGGGATAAAGGGTAAGCCCGGCACAAAACTCATCAGCAGCAGCGCGCCTGCAGTGACCCAGTGTACCTTGGGGTGAGCGGTAAACTGAGCCTTGAGCTCAAGCGGTAGTGATTTGTTGCTGCTGGCGCGCGTGATAATGATGCCGGCAGCAGTGGATATGACCAGTGCAGGGATCTGCGCGACCAGACCATCACCCACCGTCAACAGGCTGAATACAGCCATGGCGTCGGAAACCGACATGCCATGCTGCATGACGCCGATCACCAGTCCGCCGATCAAATTGATCACGGTGATAATCAGGCCGGCCACCGCATCGCCACGTACGAATTTGGAAGCACCGTCCATAGCGCCGTAAAATTCGGCTTCGCGGGCCACATTTTCACGCCGGATGCGGGCTTCACCTTCATTGATCAGGCCGGCATTCATGTCGGCATCAATGGCCATCTGTTTACCGGGCATGGCATCGAGAGTAAAACGGGCAGCCACTTCGGCAATACGGGTGGATCCCTTGCTGATTACGACAAAGTTAATCAGTACCAGAATGATGAAGATAATCATGCCGACAACGGTGTTGCCGCCGACAACAAATTGACCGAACCCCTCAATGACGTGCCCGGCCGCAGCAGGGCCATCCTGACCGTTAAGCAGGATCAGGCGTGTTGTGGCAACATTCAATGACAGACGGAACAGGGTGGTTAGCAGCAGCAGTGACGGGAACACTGAAAATTCAAGTGGTTTGAGCACATACAAGGCCGTGAGCAAGATCAGGATGCCGGCAGTGATATTGGCAGCCAGCATGATATCCATCAGCCATGTGGGCAACGGCACCATCATCACCAGCAGTACGGCGAGTACAGCAATAGCCAGCAGTACATCAGGCTGTTTACCTATGCGCTGAAATATCATCGACACAGTCTGTTGCATTTTGCTGAATCTCTCCTTGCCCGTAGCGCAGGCTTGTCATGATGAAGTCGCCAGGTTGTCCGCGTCATGATGCGGATGGCCTATCGCCGTTGTTTCAGTCGGAAGATCTCAGCCAGAATAATGGCGACAGCTTCGAACAGTACTTCCGGTATCTCTTCACCGACCTCGACCTGCTTAAACAAGGATCTTGCCAAAGGTTTGTTTTCGCGCATCGGAATATTATTTTCGCGTGCGATCTCTCTTATTTTTGCGGCGATATGGCCCTTGCCCTTGGCCAGAATGCGCGGTGCTCCGGGCTTGGCGGGATCATAGGATAGCGCAATGGAAATATGGGTAGGATTGGTGATTATCACATCTGCATCAGGCACATCGGACATCATACGGTTCTGGGACTGCTGCATCTGTATCTGGCGGATCTTGGCTTTCAGGTGCGGATCACCCTCTGAATCCTTATGCTCATCACGTTGCTCTTTTTTCGACATGCGCAGTGATTTGGCATGCTCCCAGCGTTGATAAATCACATCTGCGAGGGCAATGACGACAAAAATGATGGCTACAAGCGTTGCAATTTTGACGCTCCCGTGAATGGTCAGCGTACCAATATCAGAGGGGTTCTTCAGCGCGGCATGCAGTATTTCCGGAAACATGTCGGATACTACGCTTGAGCATACCACGCTGATCAGCGTCAGTTTGAGCACGGACTTGACAAATTCTGCCAGTGCCTTGGTGGAGAAGAGCCGTTTGAGTCCTTTCAGCGGGCTTATTTTTTCAAATTTGGGTATCATGGTTTCAAAGGTGAATACCGGCCCGCTGACCATGAATGTGATCAACACGCCCAGTAGCATGATTGGAATGGCGAAGGGCAACATAATCATGGCCATGTCCGCGCCTGCCGTGATCAGCAGGCTCTGCATGCCTTCAGGGGTAGCATTGAGCTTTATCTCGCCGGAGAGATAGTTGCTTAACATGTGCTGCATGTTTTCACCCAGCCAGCTGCCAAGGCCTGTGATCACGATCAGGCTGATGACGACAAAAGCGATGGCGGTAGAGGGCTCCTTGCTGGTGGCAATTTGTCCCTTTTTGCGCGCATCCTCTTCCCGTTTCGGGGTTGCCTCTTCGGTTTGCTGGCTCTTGTCCTGTTCGTCAGCCATATTAAACGCCGCTCAAGTGACGCAGAAAGAGGGGGAGCTGACCAGGCAGACTGGAGAAGGCATTGCTGATCAGATAAACAAATGCCGGCATACCCAGCGCAAATGTCAGCAGACCGAGCCCGACGGTGAGTGGAAAGCTGACAAAAAAGACCTGAATCTGGGGTACTGCACGCGACAACAGGCCGAGAGCCACATATATCAGCGTCATCAGTACCATAATCGGTGCTGCAACTTTCAATGCCAGAACAAACATCATGGCGGCGGCATCGGTCAGTGTGGTCAGGGCAGGGAAGTAGATGGGCTGATTAATGGGAAACAGGGTGAACGATTCGATCAGGGTGGCAATAAAGATATGGTGAGCTCCGGCGGAGATCCACAGCAACATGGCCAGGGTCACCGCAAATTGCGAGATGACCGACTGTTGCGAATGGGTGACCGGGTCAAATACATTGGCTACCGTCATGCCCATCTGGAAGCTGATCAGCTGACCGGCAAACTGTATGGCGGCAAAAATTAACTGGGCGAACATGGCCATGGCTGCAGCAACGAGTATCTCATGGATGGCGACAGCGGCAAAGGCGACCGGAGTCAGTGGTATCATTTCCACCTTGTCTGCGACCATTGGAAAGATAAGCACAGTCAGCAATACAATCAAACCGATCTTGACTTGCGAGGGAACCAGCTGATGTCCGATGACCGGTAACATCATGACCATGGCGCTGATACGTAACATCACCAGCAGGCCGATGATGATCTGCTCGATTTCAGGCCATGGCACATCCATCGGTGTTACCGGGTCAGAGTCGGAATCATTGAAAATATGTCGTGGGTGAATGCTATCATTTTTTCTGTCATCCACGGGGCGGCAAGAATCATGGCGACAAAGACAGCGATGATTTTGGGCACAAAAGTGAGCGTCATCTCCTGAATCTGGGTGACGGCCTGAAACAGGGAGATGGCGATGCCGACAACCAGCGCAACGCCCAGCATGGGTAGTGAAATCATCAACACCAGCCTGAGTGCTTCACTGCCGATTTGAATAACGGAATCAGGATTCATACCGTTATTCAGCAATCCCCGTGCCAATCCCCGGTTTACGCTCAAATCTAAACAGGTTACTGCATGGGAGGAGCAGCAACCAGGCAGGCGAGTGTTACAGCCGAGGGAGCAGAAACAGGTGGCGGAATGATTGTGCCCGGCTGCGGCTCATTCTACTGTGCAGCGGCTTACTCACTCAGGCACTGGCGCATGATCTGTTGCAGGGCTTCGGGGGTATATGGCTTCTGAATAAAGCCGGCCAGTATGCCGAAGGCGAACTGATCACCGGTTTCCGTTTCATTGTAGCCGCTTGAAAGAATGACTTTGACGTCCGGATTGATGCAGAGCAGTTCGGCCAGACATGCTTTACCATCCATGATCGGCATGGTTAAGTCCAGCAGTACGGCCGCCACCTCCTGCCTGTGTCGGCGGTATAGCTCAACGGCTTCTTCACCGTTGGACGCATTGATCGTGTCAAAGCCCATCTCTTCGAGCATGGCGCTGGCAACCTCACGGATGCTCTGTTCATCATCAACGACCAGCACCGTGCCACGCTCGAGCCAATGTTTGCCGCTATCCTGCCCCCCTTGATCAGGGACACATTGACTTGCGCTGACCGGCAGCAGGACTTTGAAGGTGGTGCCGCGGCCGGGCTCGCTGTAAACGCGGATGGTTCCATGATGACCGCGCACAATGCCCAGCATTGCACTCATGCCAAGCCCTCTGCCGGTGAATTTGGTGGTGAAAAACGGATCGAACATTTTTTCCATGGTCGCGGCATCCATACCGCAGCCGTTATCCGAGACCTCCATGTACACATATTCACCTTCATTCAGGGTTTCATTGTTTACCGTGCACTCCAGATAGGCGCGGTCGGCCTGCATGACCCCGGTGGCAAGTGTGATCATGCCGTTCTTATTGCCGATGGCCTCATTGGCGTTGGTAATCAGATTCAGGATAACCTGCTGAATCTGGGCCGTGTCGGCATCGGTCATGGGCAGTGAGTCGCTCAGATCGTAACGGATCACCACATTCTTTTCGATGGAGACCTCCATCAGTCGGGTCATCTCCTCAATCAGGCTGCTCAGGTTGACCGGTTTGACAATAAAGCGACCTTTGCCTGCATAGGCCAGCATCTGTTTGCACAGGCCGGCTGCCAGCTGGCTTGATTCTTCAATGCGCGCCAGATAGGGCTTTGCCGGCGCCGTTTCTTCCATGTTGCGCTCAGCCATGGCTGCATTACCCATGATGGCGGTGAGCAGGTTATTGAAATCGTGTGCGATGCCGCCGGCCAGAATGCCGAGACTCTCCAGTCGCTGCGTATGCTCCAGTTGCTCGCTGTGCCTCTTTTCAGCGGTAATGTCTCGATCAATACAAACCTGGTGATGCACAACTCCCTGCTCATCCATGATCGGGGAGATACGCCGTGCCACCAGTGTTTTCTCTCCTGCTGGCGGGTGAATCGTCATTTCGCCGGACCAGTTTTTTCCGCAACTAATGGTCGATATGATGTCGTGGTGGGTGGCATCACCGTTATGACCACCGCGCAGGCTGGCTGCAGAGGTGCCGACAAGCGCATCAATCGGTTTTTTGTACAGGGATGCTGCAGCAGGGTTGGTAAATGCGATCTGTCCCTGATTATCCAGAATCATAATGCTTTCATTGCTGGCATGAATAGCCTGTTGTAACAGGGTTAACATCGATTCGGCCTGTTTGCGACGGGTAATATCGCGCGCCACCCCTTGCACGGCCACAGCCCTGCCAGCCTGCATCACCAGGCTGGAGTTGATTTCCAGCGTGTGTCGCTTGCCCTGCATGTCAATGGCGGTCAGCTCATAAACGGTGCTGCCTCCCTGATTGCATTTTTGTGTCATCATGGCATGGGCTTTTGCGGCATCTTCAGCCACAATGATGTCGGCAATATTTCTGCCGATGATTTCACCGCCGTAGTTACGTGTGCACGTTGCATTGGCAGTGGTGATGGTGCCGTCCAGATCATGGGCGTAAATCATGTCGGAGCTGTGCTCTACAATAGCGGCCAGTTCCAGTTCATGCTCAAGACTGGCCTCCAGCTGTTCTTTTCTCCGGCAGCTCTCAATGGCGATGCTTGTCAGGCTGGCAACACTTTCTATCAGTTGAATATCTGCATCAGAAGGTTGACAGGGCTGGTGATAATAGATGGCGAAGGTGGCCAATACCTTGCCGTCGGCATCGCGAACAGGTTCAGACCAGCATGCCTGCAGACCAAAGGAGAGGGCAGCTTCACTGTATGCCGCCCACAGCGGGCTGGTGGCAATATCATCGACGATGACCCGCTCGTTGCGAAAGGCAGCAGTGCCACATGAGCCTGTTTGCGGACCGATTTCAGCGCCGTCTATGGCCCTGTTCCATGCATCCGGCAGGCTGGGCGCGGCTCCCGCGCACAGATGCTTCTCCTGCGCATCAAGCAGCAATATCGAGGTCAGCATATCCGGGCGTTGTGCTTCCACACAGCCGGTAATGCTTGCCAGCAGTGTACGCAGGCTGCCATTGTGACGGGCGATGGCATCCAGTATCGAGCGCTGTAGCTCCAGTATTGTCTGTTGCGCTTTGCTGTTGCTTATCTCCTGCTGCAGGCGGGTGTTGTGTGCTGAGGCCATACGTAATAATTCGGTATTGCGACGTGCGAAGATGGTGAGCCCCAGCATGAATAACAGATCGATGATGCCCAGTGTTACATAGATCTGGGATGCCTGAGCAAAGAACCAGACGCCAACCGGCAGCAGAACCGGTAACATGAATGCATAAAACAGCGGCATGCGGCCCGCGTAGGCATTGCTGCTGGCAGCAACGATACCAACAAGCATGAGGATCAGCAGCATCTGGTGGTGCGCATCCAGAGCGGGCAGGAACAGCGGCGCTGTCACTCCCCAGCACAGGCCGGCCGCAGCAGTGAGCGACCATTGCAGAGCGTTGTTGTGGCTCAGTGCCAGGCGAGGCAGCAGGGCAATCAGGCGCAGTGCGCTAATGGCAAAGAGGGTTGCCAGCCAGTAGCCGGGGTGAACGGGCAGTGGCTCAATCCAGATCGCAGTGGCAAGCAGGGCGGCAATCAGCATGGATATGGCGATAGAAGCAGACATCTGACGGTCGATGGTTGCCATCATATCCGGTTGTTCGCCTATGGGCATTATTTCGGTGTATCCCATGGGACTCCTTCAGATTATTTGATCCTGATTGGTGGTTTGCCAGTGTACTCTGCCTGGCGGGTTTGTTCCAGTTGATTGCATGCAGTGGTGCAGGAAAAACAGTTTACATACGGAAGCTGGCCAGCAGGTTCGCCGTGATCAAATGCCAGCCATCGACCAGCACGAACAGAATGATTTTCAGCGGTAGTGAAATCATGACCGGTGGCAGCATCATCATGCCCATACTCATCAGTACACTGGCGACGATCAGATCGAGAACGACAAAGGGGATATAGATCAGAAAACCGATCTCAAAGGCAGTCCGCAGCTCGGAAATGACAAAGGAGGGGATCAGCACATGCATCGGCGTATCTTCAGCTTTGGCCGGTTTCTCCAGCTTTGCCGCACTGAGAAAGAGAATCAGATCATCTTCGCGCGTCTGCTTGAGCATGAAGTCGCGCAGTGGCGCAATGCCGCGCTCAAAGGCTACGGATTGATTGATCTGCTCATTCAGGTAGGGCGTTAGCGCCTCGGTGTCAATTTTCTGCCATACCGGCATCATGACGAACATGGTCAGGAACAGGGAGAGGCCGATCAGAATCTGGTTGGGTGGCGCCTGCTGCGTACCCAGCGCCTGACGCAGGAAGGCAAAGACAATCAGGATGCGCGTGAAGGACGTCATCATCACCAGAATAGAGGGCGCCAGCGTCAGGATGGTCATCATGGCCAGAATCTTCAGGCCGTTAAACCATGCATCCGGATCGTCGCTCTCGCCAAGACTCATCGACAGGGTGGGGATATCTGCAGCCTGAGCCAGATGCGGCAGCAGAAGGCCGGTCAGCATCAGTATCAGCAGTGCAAGCCGGCTCATGATGGCATCTCCGTGGATTTATCTGTCGACTCGACCGGGCAGTGATCCGCGCGCAGCTGGGTGATGCCGCCCGGTGACATGGCAAGCAGGTATTGCCTGCCCTGATGTCTTATTTCAACGATGCTGTTGCGATTATCAATGTGAATTTTTTGCATGACGCGAAAATCGGCCGGACTGCCGGCTTGCCCGCCCTGCATGCGCCGCATGCCCCAGACAAGCAAGGCAAACAGGCCGAGCACGAAGGCCAAACCAAGCAGGGACTGCAGCACCATGGCTAACATACCTTGTTCCATCGGTACTCAGGAGAGGCTGCTGATACGGGCCGAAGCCGGTACGATTTCCGTGATGCGGACACCCAGTTTGTCACCGGTAGAGACCACTTCACCCTTGGCAAAAATACTGCCGTTAGCGAGAATCTGTACTTCGGCGTTGGCTTCCTTGTTCATCTCAATGACCATGCCTCGATTCAGGCGTGCAATCATATGCAAGGGGAGTTTGATCCGTCCTAGTTCCACGCTGATCTCCAGCGGTACATGCATAATGGCCTCGAGATTGGCTGATTGTGAATGGTCTGTGGTTGTTTCGTTGCTCATCAGATGCCTCCGGGTTGTGCAGGTTCGATAATTTCAGCTGCCAGATGACCATCTTTTTCACCTGGTCTGGCCTGAAACAGCGGGATCTCATCGATCCACAGTGAACAGGGGTCATTGGCGCGTGTGCTCAGGGGTAAAAAATCACCCGGTTTCATTTCGAGAAATGCACCGATATTAATCTGGCAGCGACCCAGCTCGAAACGCAGTGCTGCCGGTGTTTTGGATAGCTGCTGGATAAGGCTGTCCGTCCACTCAGAGTCGTTGTCTACTGTGTCATCAGTGACGGTAACGCGCAGAACATCCAGCATAGGTTCCAGAAAGGGGCGGGGATAATAGATGCCCATCTGACCTTCCAGATCCTCGCTCAGTTTGATATCAAAAAAGGTCGAAAAGCAGTGCTCCATGGCACTGGTTACGGCCAGAAATTGCGGGTCGTAATCCAGCTTGTAGAGCTCGAACTCAATCGGAAATACTGGCCGCCATAGCTCGCCCAGGGTTTTGATCAATTTGTCTGCAATGCGTTCGGACAGACGTAACTCAACTGCCGAGAGTGTCTGTGGACTATCGCTGGCTTCGCCAGTGCCTCCGAGCATGGCATCAACAAAGGCCACAATCAGCGCGGTGTCGAAGCTGACAAGCATGCGCCCGTAGCTGTCGGCTTCGAATACAAAATAGACCTGCGGTGTATCTACGGCGATGATATCTTTATAGAACAGGCTTTCCATGCTGCTGACCTGCAGGGAAATATCCCGTTTGAACAGCTCGTTCCACTGTTCATCCAGCATTTCAACCAGCCTCTCCTGTAGATTGACGAACATAGGATAGCGTTGCGGTGTATCCTCATCGCCGGCGTCGAAACGATAGGGTTTGACATGCTCAGGTTGCTTTACCGGTGGCAGCGAGGCAAATATGGCCTCGGTCTGCTCGGCCGGTGCCACTTCCGCCATCAGTGCTTCTATCTCTTCGGGTGCCAGTATCGGTTCGCTCATCGTTTGCTCCGTAGCTACTGGGATACAAAGTCCGTAAAATAGAGGTTCTTAATCGGTTTTCCTCCGATAATACGGTTGAGCCTGTACACCATATCTTCTTTCAGAGCGTATTTTCCCTGTGGCGTGCGAATATCAGCAAATGTCTTGCTGGCCAGCAGCGTGATAATCAGATCATTCACCTTGACCATATTCTCGGTTACCTTGGCCTGAGCCTCTTCGCTGCGCACTTCCAGTTTGATTTTTGCGCGCAGAAAACGACTCTCTTCGACATCGGCCAGATTGACGGTGATATCGTCGATATCCATCATGATCGGTGGTCCGGTCTCTTCATCCTCGGCTTCCGGGATGGTTGTGGCATCGGTTTGCGTGACAGCAGCTTTATCCGTGGTTGTCGACGACTGCTCCATATTGAGCAGTTTCCAGGCTACAAAACCACCAACGGCCAATACAAGTACAAGCAGTACCAGATTAATAATCGGTAGCAGGCCGCCGGAAGACTTCTCTTTTACTTCTTTCTCTGCATCAGCCATCTCTATTCTCCTCGTCTGTCTGTTAAACTTATCTGTTCGGGCCCCGTCATCTGCTGAATCTGATGGCGTTTACTTGTAGACCATGATCTCTACCCGTCGGTTCTTGCTGCGCCCGAACGGTGTGGCTTCGGTAGAAATGGGCTGGGAGGGGCCATAGCCTGCCAGCGATAACCGGGCAGGGCTGACGCCCTCATCTTCGAGTATATGCAAGACTGATGCCGCTCTGGCCAGAGAGAGGCTCCATGGGTCATCAAAGGCACTGTTATCCATGTCCAAATTGGCATTGGTATGGCCCTGTACACGAATATTGCCCGGTGACATGGCCAGCATCTGGGCGAGTCTCGTCAGTGCTTTGACGCTATCCGGTTTCAGTGTCGCACTGCCTTCATCAAACAGAATGGCATCGGGGATGCGCAGATAGAGGCGGTCATTGACGATGACACCCCTCACTTTGTGATCCAGTACGCTGTTTCTCATGATTGCCCGACTGTTCTGGCGCATAGCCAGCATCAACTCGCGCGGTGAGACCATTTTTTGCATCTGCATGGGTGGAATGATCTGCAGTTCGGTTTTGTCGCCGGAGTTGAGGACGGATACCGCCTTGCGGAATGATGATTCGACATCGGATAGTCCGGTTTTGTCCATTGTGGACATCGAAATCAGCAGAATGAAAAAGGTGAGCATCAGGCTGACCAGATCGGCAAAGGTGGTCATCCATGCTTCGGTGTTCGGCGCGTACTCAACGGGCCATTTTTTCTTTTTGGCCATTACATCTTCCCCGGTTGTGAGACTACCGAGTGTTGCAGTTGCTGCTGAGGGCCTTTGTTTTCATGATTGACCTTATCGGTAACCGGACGGAATTTCAGTGTGATGTCGACGCGGCGTGAAAGTTCTTCATGACCCTTGACCGGGTGCAGGTCCCCCATGCCGGCAGTAATCATGCGGCCTCTGGGGACACCTCTCTCTTCCAGAGCATGAAAGACAGTCATGGCACGTGCAGCAGAGAGTTCCCAGTTGGATGCATATTCACTGCCGCGGGTCGGTGTCGCATCGGTGTGGCCTTCGATCTGGATCTCTATGATTTCCGGTTTCAGAAAGGTGATGGCGAGTTTGTCGATAAAGGCGAGCGCCTCGGGTGAGAGGTCTACATGGCCGCTGGCAAAGGCGATATGATCCGGGAAGCGGATAAGCAGGGTCTCCTTATCCAGCGGCATCACGTGTATGGCGTCACCTTTACCCAGCTCCTTGGCCGCATCTGTCAATTCCTTGGCGGTTCGTTTTGGCGCAGTTGACCCGTCGACAACGGAGCGTGCCGGCAGGGCGGGGCCGTCACCTTTGGCAAGGTTCGCGCCGCGGGGCATGGGATTGAATGTGCCTGCCAATGAGCCGATAGCGGCCAGACGTTTGTCATCGACAATGACGGCATAGGAGGTCAGCAGAATGAAAAAGGCCAGCATCTGCATCATCAACTCGAGAAACAGGGCTGCTCCAGGATCCGAAGGGAACGGGAGTGGTGCAGGTTTTTTATCGCGCTTGGCCATGTCGCTTACCAGTCAGAGAGCTTATTCAAAAGAGGATTTGCGATCTTTTGGTGGTAAATATCCGAGCAGCTTCTGCTCCATAATGCGCGGATTCTCGCCAACTACCAGTGACTGGACGCCGACCAGGATGATTTCATGCACCAGCATCTCCTGTTTGCTGCGGTTCTTTAACTTTCCGGACATGGGCAGGAACAGGATGTTGGCCATCAGCGCGCCGTAGAAGGTGGTCAGCAGGGCGATTGACATGGAGGGGCCGATGGATGATGGGTCGGACATATTTTGCAGCATCAGTACCAGGCCGACCAGCGTGCCGATCATGCCCATGGATGGGGCATAGGTACCAAGTGCGGTGAACATATCGGAACCTACCGAATGCCGTTCGGCGATTTTATCCATCTCCATGGTCAGTATATCTTCAATGACCCTTGGCTCCTGGCCGTCAATAGCCATTTGCAGGCCTTTTGCCATGAATTTGTTGTCGATGTTTGTGACTTCGCTTTCCAGTGCAAGGATACCA
This sequence comes from Zetaproteobacteria bacterium CG_4_9_14_3_um_filter_54_145, assembly GCA_002791575.1. Lineage (GTDB taxonomy): Bacteria > Pseudomonadota > Zetaproteobacteria > Mariprofundales > Mariprofundaceae > Mariprofundus. The sequence goes on from PFXI01000051.1 coordinate 17,444, forward strand.
TCCTTGCGTACTGTCTGAGCCAGCTCTACCAGTTTGGCAATGACATCGGAGCCTGTGTCGACCTTGTACATAAACGTCTTCATCACCACGCCAATGACGCTGAGGGCCGTTTTCAGCGGATAGCCGACCAGCAGTACGCCGACTGTGCCGCCGATGACGATCAGCATGGATGGCGGATCGATAAAGCTTGATATGCCGCCGCCGATGGCGGATACGACAAGTCCAAATGCAAGCAGTATGCCGATGATTGTTGCTATATCCACGGGGTGCCTCCCGGTTCAGTGAGTCTTTGTGACTGCCGACGAAGGGCAGTGATGCAGTTAGATAGCAAGAAGCGTGCTAGTTTTTTGATCTGCCTGTAGGGGAGGGCTGATTGTTTATGTTGCAGGTTTGCCAACGGTGCAGTGCTGCCGTGTGGGGGCGGGACACTGGCAAGAGTGGATGCTTTTCTGCGCCTGGCAGGTCCTGTGTTCAGGTTTGGCCTGCATTGTCTCGGCCCGTAAGTTGCTTTTTTCCTTTATTTGTAAGTGGATATGTGATTTTCAGACGAAAAAAAGGGGCGCAATAGCGCCCCTTTTCAGGTGATCCGTGGAAAGCTGTTAACCGAGCAGACGGAAGTGAGCAGACGATGCCATCAACAGCAGCATCGGAATCGACAGGATGGTGTTGGTGCGTGAAGCGATCAGCGCACGCTTGCCTAGTGTCAGCTTCTCTTCCGGAGTGGCACCGGCAACAATGCCGAGAATCTTCTTCTGTGCAGGCCAGATGATGAACCAGACGTTGAACCACATGATGATGCCGAACAGGCCGCCAATACGGATATCCCAGCCGGGCATACCGCTACCGCCATCGCCGTGCATCATGCCCATGTAGAGGCTGATGCCGAAGATCAGGGTGAACATTGCGCCCCAGCGGAACCAGAACATGACACGGCGAACGACGCTGTCAGCCTTGAACAGGTCGGCTTTGGTGTCGGCAGAGAGGCCACCCATTGAAGGTACCTGACAGAAGTTCAGGTAATACAACAGGCCAATCCAGGTGACGCCAGCCAGGAAATGGCCCCAGCGAGAGAGTCCGCCTATCAGATCAGTGGTTGCAGGTACATTGCCGTCACTCAGGCCGATAGCGAGGAACAGCGCCGCCAGTACAAAGCCGGCGACCAGTGTGAGTTTATGATCGGTAAAGATTTTCAATATTTTCTCCTTGTGGTGCTCATATAGTGCGGCGCATAATACCTGATTATTTTACTCAGGTAAGGTGTAGTTAAATTATGGGTATTCCTGTGCCATTTCAAAGCACCGGTATGAGGGGCCAAACAGGCCTGCAAAGTAACCGTCTGTTGCTTTATCAAGGGTGACTCCCTATGCTTCGCAACGTTGAAAGTGGGCTGCGGCTCGCTTTTTTTGTTTTTGTAAGGCGGGAAACGATATTGGAAGCAAAGATTGAATCATTGCTCAGGCCGATTGCCGATGAGCTGAGTGTTGATATCATCAAGATAAGTCTTGGTGGTGGTGGACACAACCCGTTGCTGCGCGTCATTGTGGATAAAGCAGGCGGTGTGGATTCGGATGCGCTGGCGCGAATCAGTCGCGGTCTGGCATTACAGCTGGATGTGGAAGACCTCATCAAGAGTGCTTTTCGTCTGGAAGTTACAACGCCGGGACTGGACTGGCCGCTGACCACGCGTGCGGACTTCGAACGCCATCAGGGCGAATGGTTGAAGGTGATCTTCGCCGATGGCAGCAGTCAGGAGGGGCGGAACCTCGGGCCTGCCTCTGATAGTAGTTTTAACCTGCTGGTGGATGGTGTAAAAAAGGCCAAAGCCCGGGAGTTGTTGATTGATATGGCGGATGTAATGAAGGTGGTGCGGGCCATTAACTGGAAAGAAGTATCCCGCACAAAGTAGTTAATAAGGAAGCGTACAAACGCGTTTCCAGATCATACGGACAGGTGAGAATGCGGTCATGAATGTAGAAATGTTACAAGTTGCTGACGCGGTTGCGCGTGAAAAATCAGTGGATCGAGAGCTGGTTCTGGAGGCTATGGAGCAGGCGCTGAAAACTGCGGCGCGCAGAACATACCCGGGCTTGAATGTAGAAGCTGAAATTGACCGGACAACCGGTGAAATTCGTCTGTTCCACGTGCGTTGCGTGGTTGAGGAAGTTGAAGACCCCGAGAATGAGCTGACCCTGGAACAAGGTATGGCGCTGCGTGAAGATGCTGAGCAGGGCACTGAATTCCGTACCACGCTGGCGCCGATTGAGCTGGGTCGCATTGCTGCGCAGACTGCCAAGCAGGTGATTAACCAGAAAATTCGTGAGGCTGAGCGCGAGCGCGTGATTGCTGAGTATGAACCGCGTGTTGGTGAGTTGATTACCGGTATCGTCAAGCGCGTTGAGCGTGGTAATGTCTATGTCGATCTGGGTCGTGGTGAAGCAGTGATGTACCGTGAGGATCTGCTGCCGCGTGAAACATTCCGTCAGGGTGACCGTGTGCGTGCTTATCTGCGCGAAGTGAGAAATCAGCCCAAGGGGCCGGTGGTTTTCATCTCCCGTTCTGACGCCGGCATGGTGTTGCGTCTGTTTGAGCAGGAAGTGCCCGAGATTGAAGACGGTACCGTTACCATTCAGGCGATTGCCCGTGATCCGGGTTCGCGCAGCAAGATTGCCGTGATCTCTACCGATCCATCTGTGGACCCGGTCGGCGCATGTGTGGGTATGCGTGGCTCCCGCGTGCAGGCTGTGGTCAATGAGCTGCATGGCGAAAAGATTGATATTATCGAATGGACAGATGATCCGGCGACCTTCGTGGTTAATGCGCTGGCACCTGCGGAAATTGAACGTGTGATGGTGGATGAAGCTACTAATACTATTGAAGCTGCAGTCAGCGAAGAGAATCTCGCGATTGCCATTGGCAGGCGCGGGCAGAATGTGCGCCTGGCATCCGATCTGACCGGTTGGCATATCGAGCTGATGAGTACCGGTGAAGAGAAAGAGCGCCGGCATGAAGAGGTGGCCAAAGCGCGTACTGTGTTCCAGGAAGGGCTGGATGTGGATGAAGGTTTCGCCACTGTGCTGGTGGATGAAGGATTCTACTCTCTGGAAGAGTTGGCCTACTGTGCTGCTGAAGATATCGCTGCGATTGAGGGGCTGGATGCCGAGGTTGCTCAGGAACTGCAGAAGCGAGCACGTAATGTGCTGCTGGACCAGGCCCTGAAGCAGGGTAGTGAAGAAGCTGACTCTTCAGTTTCACTGCTTGATCTGCCGGGTATGACGCGTGAGATTGCTGAGCAGTTGGCTGCACGTGAGATGACAACAGTCGAAGCGCTGGCAGATGCTGCCGGTGACGAGATTGAAGATATCGACGGGTTGAGCCGCGAAGAGGCGGATGCCCTGATTATTGCAGCGCGCGAGGCATGCGGCTGGTTTGACTGACTGTAGTCACCCTGAACGGCGCTGTATCATCTGCAAGCAGTCACTGCCTGCGGCAGAGATGCTGCGGCTGGTTGTCGATGCGGAAGGTCAGATATGGCCGGACCTGTTGCATAAGCTGCCGGGGCGTGGTGCTTGGCACTGTATGTCGGAAGCATGTCTGGCCGCTACAAACGACAAGCGCTTGCAGGTAATGAAACGCGATTTTTCCATTGTTCTGCCGCAATGGAATGTACTCGGCGACCGCATCAGGCATGTGCTGGATGTTCATCTGGTGCAGATGTTTTCGCGTATTCGACGTGGTGTGGCCACAGGCAGGGATGCGGTGATGCACCGACTGTGGAATAATGCGCCGGTCATGTTGCTGCTGGCGGCTGATGCGGGTGACGCGATAACGCGGCAGGTGCAGGATGCGGCGGAAAAGAGACAGCAGGCAGGCCATGGTTATACACTTGTGCTTGTCGCTGATCGGGACTGGCTGGGCCGGATGCTCGGACGGGAACAGGTTGCAGTGGCGGCGCTGGATAGCTCTGCCATGGCAGAAAAATTAAAACAATATTGCGTCTGGTTTGGGCGCATGAAGGTATCAGGGTAATTAGGGCAGATGGCGAAGCGTATTTTAGATTTGGCAAAAGAACTCGGTGTGGACGCGGCTGAAATACAGCGCGTGGCCGTTCAATGTAATGTTGTGGTGAGCGGGCCGACCAGTACACTGGATAATGATGACCAGATAAAAATCCGGGCATCCCTGCAGGCTGCAGGCAAGTCTGAGCCGGCCAGAGCAGGTGGTAAAACCCTGACGCTGAATCGGCCGATGGTAGCAGGCCAGCCGCGCAGCGGTGGCCGTGTTGAAGGGCGGGGGCGCTCTGTCGAAGTCTCTGTTCGTCGTCGACATACACCGGCAAAAGCCCAGCCGGTTGCTGCCGATGTGGTGCAGCCCGATAAGCCAGCCGAGGTCGTGACTGCGCCGGTCGTGACGCCGAAAGCCAAACCTATGGCGCCGGCCCAGCGAGCTGCGGCGGCAGTAGAGCAGAAGAAACAGGCAGAAGCAGAGAGCAGGGCTGCTGCAAGCCTGGAGAAAGCTGCCGCAAGCGAAAAGGCGGCTGCCGCTTCCGAAGCCAAGCAAAAATCTGTTGTAAGCGAGCCTGTTGTGACTAAACCGGAAGAGACGCAGAAGACCATCACTGAGTCACCTGTAAAAGAGCCTGTTGTGAGCAAGACAGTGGCCACACCGCAGCCTGCGGTAGTCAGGCAGGCGGCCGTCCGACAGGTCGGCGCCAAGCCGGGTGCCAAACCGGCAGGTGTTGTCAGTAAATCGGCGGAACCTGCAGGCGTGGTCAGACGCGCAGCTGTAAATCCTGCCGAAGTGGCCCGCACAAAAATTGCTGCGGCAGCAGCAGTACGCGCAGCCGCACAGGAAAAGGCTGTACAGGAGAGAATTGCCAAGCAAAGGGCAGCTCAAGCCAGAACAGCAACAAATGCACCTGCAGCAGGGCGAGACGGACAGGCCAGGCCAGCTCAGGCCGGCGCTCCGGCCAGAACCAGACAGCAGACACCGGGTGGTCCGAACCGCGGCGGCCCTCAGGGCAGACGTCCGGCAGCAGGTCCAGCAGGAGCACCGGGTAGTCGCCCTGGTGCTACGTCACCGACCCATAAAGGGCCACGCACGACGATACGCCGTGGTCTGACACCTGCCCAGATTGCAGCCTCGAAAGCACCCAGTTCTTCGCTTAAACAGATCGAACAGAAAATATCGGAAGAGCGCGCCACCAGGCGTAAAGCTCAGCAGCGTCCAACACAGGGTGGTCCTGGCGGAGCGGCAGCTAAACAGGCAATGACCCGTCGAGGTCCCTCTGTGGCGGTCTCTCCTTCAACAGATGCACCATCGGCGCCTACAGGACCGGTACAGCGTCGTCGCGGCGCACCGGGTGCTGCCCAGCGGGGTCAGCGTCGTCTATCTCCTGCCGAGAAGGCCGCACGTCGCGACTATGCATCCAAGCGCAATGTGGTATTGACGCCGCAGCAGGAAGAGCGCATGGCCAGGCTGGCCCGCGGTAGTAAACGACGTAACCAGATTACCAAGGATGACGATGATTTCGTGGTTCGCACAGTGGAAGTGACTGATCCGATCATGATTTCAGAGCTGGCCAGCCGTATGGCGATCAAGAGTGCAGAAGTGGTCAAGAAGTTGTTTGAGATGGGTAGTATGGTAACTGTTAACGAAGGTATTGATGGTGAAACAGCAGTACTGATTGTTGAAGAGTTCGGCCATAAGGCGAAAATTATCAATGCAGGTGCAGTTGAAGATGTGCTGATTGAGGATGTCTCTGCAGATGATGACTCCGATTTGCAGCCGCGTCCGCCGGTTGTGGTAGTTATGGGTCACGTTGATCATGGTAAAACATCGATTCTCGATGCCCTGCGTAAAGCGCATGTGGCAGATGGCGAAGCCGGTGGTATTACGCAGCATATCGGCGCTTATATGGTCAAGCTGGAGAGTGGCGAGCGCGTGGTGTTTATTGATACACCTGGCCATGAGGCGTTCACCAGCCTGCGTGCTCGTGGTGCAGGCATGACCGATGTGGCTGTACTGGTTGTGGCAGCCGATGACGGTGTAATGCCGCAGACGGTTGAGGCATTGAATCACGCACGTGCCGCGAATGTGCCAATGATTGTTGCTGTCAACAAGATGGATAAAGAGGGTGCGGATCCTGAACGGGTGATGCGTCAGCTGGCAGATCATGGCGTACTGGCAGAGCAGTGGGGTGGCGACACGATCTTTGTGCCGGTTTCCGCCCGTAGCGGCCTGGGTCTGGATGAGTTGCTCGATATGCTGGCACTGCAAACCGAAATTCTCGAGCTCAACGCCAATCCTACACGCCGCGGCAAGGGCATCGTCATTGAATCACGTCTGGATCGTGGCCGCGGCCCGGTCGCAACCGTTCTGGTGCAGAATGGTACCTTTAAACAGGGCGATACCGTGGTTGTCGGATCGGTTACCGGCCGCATTCGTGCCATCGTAGATGAGAACGGCAAGCAGCATCGCACGGCCGGTCCGTCGATCCCGTTTGAGCTGCTGGGTCTGGACTCCGTACCGGAATCCGGACAGGAGCTGTTCGCAGTCGAGAATGAGAAACAGGCGCGTGACATTGTCCGCTATCGTAAGGACAAGGAACGCGAGCTGGGTGCGGAAGCAATGCAGCGCGCCACCATGGATGAGTTGTTCGCTAATCTGCAGAGCGGTATGAAAGAAGTACCTGTTGTGATCAAGGGCGATGTGACCGGCTCCGTTGAAGCCATGGCTGATTCACTGGCCAGAGCTGGTACGGATGAGGTGAAGGTCAAGGTTATACACAAGGGTATCGGCGGTATTAACGAATCGGATGTTATGCTGGCTTCGGCCTCCAATGCAATTGTCATCGGCTTTAATGTGCGTCCTGAGGCCAAGGCCAAGCGTCTGGCAGAACAGGAAGGCATTGATATACGTTTCTACAAGATCATCTACGATGCCATTGATGACATGAGAGCTGCCATGGCCGGTGTTCTGTCGCCGAACAAGGTAGAGAAAGTGACGGGCATGGCCGAAGTGCGCGAGGTGTTCATGGCACCGAAGATCGGTGCGATTGCCGGCTGTTATGTCACCGAGGGTTTTGTTACCCGTGGTTCGCATGTACGTGTACTGCGTGATGATGTGATGATTTATGATGGTCTGCTGGCATCCCTGCGTCGCTTCCGTGATGATGTGAAGGAAGTGAAAACCGGTTTCGAGTGCGGTATCGGTGTAGAGAAGTTCAATGATGTGAAAGAAGGCGACAACTTCGAGTTTTATGTGATCGAGGAAGTGGCTGCGACACTGTAGGGCTGAGAGATGCGTAACGTTCCTACTGGCCAACAGCGGTTTCTGACAGATGTTCAGCGACTGCTTGCTACACTGATCATACGTGATGTCTCTGATCCCCGTTTTTCGGGGGTCAGCATCACCCGTATCGAGCGCTCGGGTAAACAGATGGTTACGGTCTGGGTCTACCGCGGTGGCGTTTGCGATGCCAAGGCCTGTATGCAGGCGCTGGAAAAGATGACGCCGCATTTTGAACATGAATTACGCCGTGCCCTGCCCAAGCGCCGCCTGCCCAACCTGCGTCTGCGCTGGGATGTAAACTTTGAGAAGAGTGGTGATGTACTGCAGATGCTCAGAGATCTGGAGCGCCCTTGAGCGCAACGATGCCCGTGCCACAGTTTGCTGATATGAACTGGCAGCCGGTAATAGATGCAATCAGCAAGGCTGGCAGCATTGTCCTGATTACCCACTGTAATCCTGATGGCGATGGCATCGGTTCACAGATGGCACTCTATGATGCGTTGACCGAATCCGGCACTCGTTGTGTATCGATGCACAACCGCGATGGTGTACCCCGAATTTACTCCTTTTTAACACATGCTGATCAGGTTCAGATGGGCGAATGGCCACTGGATGCAGCAACACCCGATCTCATCATTGCACTCGATTGCGGTGCGCGTGGTCGTCTGGGTATGCCGGATGCATGGTTTGACGGTCCTACACTGCTTAATATCGACCACCATGCCAGCAATCGCCTGTTTGGCGATATCAATATCGTTGACGCCCGTTATTGTGCTACAGGGGCAATGATATTTGATCTACTGATTGCAATGCATATGCCGCTGAACAAGGACCGCGCCAGCGCCATTTATGCTGCGGTTCTGACCGATACTGCCAGCTTCAGGCTGGCCAGCAGCACGCCGGCAGTCTACCGCATGGCTGCAGATCTGGTGAAAGCCGGAGCCGAGCCATGGCCGATCACTGTACAGGTGTATGAGAGTCGTTCTCTGGCCGGTATGCATATCATGACCGCCTGCCTGGATACGCTGGAGATGCGCGATAACAACCGCTCCGCCTGGGTCTATGTGACTACGGATATGTACACAAAGACAGGTGCGGATGTCGAGGATACCGAAGGACTGATCGATTATGCGCGCAGTATCGACGGTGTTGAAGTGGCGGTGTTTATACGCTGCGACGAGCATGCGGCCGATCGCTGGAAAGTCAGCTTTCGTGGTAAAACCTTTGCCAATGTCGGTACCCTTGCAGCAGAGCTGGGCGGGGGCGGCCATGCCCATGCTGCCGGCTGCCAGTTATCGGGTACCCTCGATGATGTGCGTGAACGCGTGCAGGCGGTCGTCAGCCGCACTCTTTTCAACTAAGCAATATAACCCATTGATTTCCGGTATCGTGTTTCTAGACAAGCCGTATGGCTGGACATCGCGTCAGGCGGTGAATGCCATGATTCGTCTGTTTACCCTGCCCGGCGAGAAACGCATCAAGGCAGGACATGCAGGCACACTTGACCCGCTGGCCACAGGCATGTTGCCGATTCTGCTGGGTGAGGCGACCCGCTATGCCGAGATGGGTCTGAATGCAGATAAATCTTACCGGGTCAGCTTTGATCTCTCCTACCAGACGGATACACTGGACTGCGAGGGTGAGGTGGTTGCCCGTTTTGACGGGGTGGTGGAGCATTCGGCCCTGCAGCCGGTACTGGATGCGCATAGCGGTCCTATAGAACAGGTTCCGCCGGCTTACTCTGCCATTCGCATCGATGGCAAACGGGCCCACGCCATGGCCAGAAAGGGTGAGGATGTCATCATTCCGGCGCGTCCGGTTACCGTACATGCTATTAAACTGGTGGCATTTGATTTTCCGCAGCTGACTCTGGATGTGGACTGCTCCAAAGGAACTTATATCCGCTCGCTGGCACGTGATATCGGTGAGGCGCTGGCTATGGGTGGTTGCGTGACTGCCTTGCGCAGGCTCTCCACGGGTGGCTGGCCGGAAGCGATGATGGTAACCATGGAGCAGTTGCAGGCCGAGCCGCAGGCGTGTGTGTTGCCGCTGGCGCAGTGGCTCAGGGAAATGCCGGAGGTCGCACTCGCAGAGGCTCTGGCAAGTCGTTTTGTGAAGGGGCAGCGGATTCAGTTGCCAACAGAGCCCGGTCAACCGGATCCGGGTGATCAGGAGCTGCCTGTGCGTGTTTTTTCCGGTGAGCAGCTGCTCGGTACCGGTATACTCAAATCTGGACATCATCGCACGGTACTGCATCCTTCACGTATCCTGCCATCGGCACAACAGAGGTATATATGACGGGCACAACAGATCAGGCGAACAAACTGAAAAAAAAGAATGGAATCATTCTCGTGGTTTCGTTGGCATTGATGCTCCTTACCGGGCTGATCAGCGCTAACCAAACATCAACAACAGCACAGGAGAGTAGTGTGGGATTATTGAGCAAGGCGCCCCAGGCGGGTGATAAAGATATTCCGGCGGGTAATCATATCCGCATCGAGACAGAGAACGGTCCTGTCGTCATAGAACTCTATCCTGATGAGGCCCCGAACACAGTGGCTAATTTCAAGGCTCTGGCCGGAAAGGGTTACTACGATGGCCTTGTTTTTCACCGCGTAATTCCCGGCTTTATGGCTCAGGGCGGTGATCCGCTGGGTACAGGTACGGGTGGTCCCGGTTACAAGGTGAAAGCGGAGTTCAACAAGCACAAGCATCAACGCGGCACAGTGGCTATGGCGCGATCATCCGATCCCGACTCGGCCGGCAGCCAGTTTTATATCTGTTTCGGTCCTCAGCCGCACCTGGATGGCCAGTATACAGTATTCGGTCAGGTGATTGAGGGTATGGATGTTGTAGACCAGATCCGTCAGGGCGATGAGATGGTCAAGGTGAGCGTCGAGCCCTGACCTGATCCATGACCTGATCTATTGATATATCCCGGGGCTGTGCCTGCATTTATCGCTAACGATAAACTGCAGACACGGCCCCGTTTTTGTTTGTGGCCAAGCCTGTCGTGATTCATGAATGTATATCTGAGCAATCTCTTGCTCTCAATGCGGGTATGGCATGTAGCTTTTATGCCAAATCCTGCGCACTTTAGCGGCCATGCGCTGCTCAAACATAGGCGATGCGGAACAAAGTAATGCTCCAGCCAGCTGTATGCCTGCTTGCATATGGCTGTCTGATCGTGTAAAACAGACTATGTCTGTGCAAGCTGCAATTGCACAGACGATGGGCAGAACAAGGAGCTGGTATGGGCGCTGCTGTTGGTTCAGGAAAGCACAAGACCAGGCTCCGTGATGTGGTCGTGGTTGCGGGGCTGAGAACACCTCTGGGCAAGGTGGGCGGCGCGTTTGACAGGCTTGGTGCCGTGGAGCTGGGCAGCATGGCCATGCGCGAGCTGTTGGCCCGCTCAGCCGTCTCAGCTGAGGATGTCGATCAGGTCATTATCGGCAATGTCATACAGCCGGCGGAAGCTGCCAATATCGCACGCGTGATTGCGCTGACTGCCGGTATCCCGCAGCAGGTGCCGGCGCACACAGTACATCGCAACTGTGCTTCGGGTATGCAGGCGATCACCGATGCGGCTGAAAAGATTCAACTGGGCCGGGCCGATGTCGTACTGGCCGGCGGGGTGGAGTCGATGACGCATGCGCCGCTGCTGTTTGATGATCGCTTTCGTGCCGCCATGGCCAAGTGGCCGCGCGCCAGAACCTTATCGAAAAAAATTACCACGCTGGCCGAATTGGCCCGCGCTCCATGGAAACCGCGCATTGCACTGCTGGAAGGGTTGACCGATCCGACTGTCGGCATGGGCATGGGGCAGACAGCTGAAATACTGGCCCGCGAATTTGCTGTGACACGGGCAGAGCAGGATGCATATGCGCTGATGAGTCACCAGCGCGCTGATGGCTCCTGGAATGACGGCTGGTATGATGATGAGGCGATGCACCTGTTTGCACCGCCTTCTTTCGCCGATGTTCACCGCGATGAGGGCATACGTGCCGCTCAGACTATGGTGGCGCTGGCGAAGTTGAAGCCGGCTTTCGACCGGCCGCTTGGTACAGTGACAGCCGGTAACAGCTCGCAGATTACCGATGGTGCCGCCATGCTTGTGCTCAGTCACCGCGAAAAAGCCGAAGCGGAAGGGTGGCCGATTATGGGTTACCTGCATGACTGGGCCTATACCGGTTGTGATCCGGCCCGTATGGGCTTGGGGCCGGTATTTGCCACACAGCGACTGCTGGCATCCAGTGGTCACAGCATGAGCGATATCAGCCGTATGGAGATCAATGAAGCCTTTGCCGTGCAGGTGCTGGCATGTCTGAAAGCAATGGACTCCGCTGCGTTTGCTGCCGAGAAACTGGGTGGAAGCGCCCTCGGTGTGCCGGATATGGATCGACTGAATGTGCACGGTGGGGCAATTGCCATGGGTCATCCTGTTGGTGTGACCGGTGCACGGTTGGTGCTGACGCTGCTCAGGCAGTTGCAGCGGGATACAGGCGGTGGATTGGCGATCGGTACACTCTGTATCGGTGGCGGACAGGGTGGAGCGGTACTGCTCGGGAGTGAACCATGCAAGTCGTAACGCTGATTCGCCATGATGTTGAAACGCGCCTGCATTTTGAGCGCAGTGACAAGTCGGTCAATGTGCTGGACGAGAGATGCATGAGCCAGCTGGAGCTGCATCTGGATGCGCTGGAAGCCGACCCACCGGCCCTGCTGGTGCTGGAGAGCGGCATGCCGGGCTCATTTATTGCCGGTGCCGATCTTGCCATGATTGCAGGTGTGAGCGAGCAGGCGGTTGCCACGGCGATGGCCGAGCGCGGGCAGGCGCTGTGTCGGCGCATTGAAGTGCTGCCATCGGTGTCGATTGCCATGGTGCATGGTGCCTGTATGGGCGGCGGACTGGAGCTGGCGCTCGCCTGCGATTATATCGTGGCTGTGGATGATAAAAAAACAGTACTGGCTCTGCCAGAAATAAAAATCGGTATCCATCCCGGTTTTGGTGGTTGTGTACGCCTGCCCAGGCGTGTGGGTTGGGTCAAAGCCGCAGAGATGATTCTGTCCGGCAGTGGCCTCAATGCAGAGCGTGCCCATCGCGCTGGTCTTGTGGCACTCACGGCCAGGCCGGAGCAGTGCGATGACGCAATTGCTTACCTGATGAAACGGGGAAAGATCAAATCACGGCCACTTCATCCATGGTGGTTGCGTTTGTGGCCGGCCAGGGTGCTCTTCTTTCAACAGGTGGAGAAAAGGGCCATGGCCCGTTTTGCCCATCTCAATGTGGAAGCGAGCTATCCGGCTGTGCCGGCGGCGATTGCGCTGCTCAGGGAAACTGTCGGCATGAGCGATGGTCTGGCGCTGGCGCGCGAGGCCGAATCACTCGGGCGCCTGGCCATCACGCCGACCTGCAAAAATCTGATTCGCGTATTTCATCTGGGCGAGTCGCTGAAAAAACAGGATGCAGCAAAACGCGGTCGCGATGCGGTATCGGAGATGAAAAAAGCGGCAGTTTATGGTGCCGGTGTTATGGGCAGTGGTATCGCCTGGGTGGCATCACAGACCATGGATGTGGATCTGCATGAAGTAGCGGCTGAGCCGCTCGGTCGCGGTATGAAGGGTATCTCACGACTGGCGATGCGGAGGGGACGCGAGCATGCGAAACGTATGTCGCGCATTCGACCGGTGCTCGATGAGAGCGGCTTGAGTGATGTCGATGTGGTGATTGAAGCGGTGCTGGAAGAGATCAAGGTCAAACGCCAACTATGGGGCTCTCTGGGTAAACATGTGGCAAAAGATGCGCTGCTGCTCTCCAATACCTCCTCATTATCAATCACTGATATGCAATACCGCCGTGCCAATGCCGAGCGTATTGCCGGCTTACATTTTTTTAACCCGGCAGAAAAAATGCCGCTGGTCGAAGTGGTTGCCGGTGACAAGACCAGTGCCGAGACGCTGGATCGGGTGTGTGCACTGGCCGTGTCATGGGGTAAATATCCGATTGTGGTTGCTGATCGCCCCGGCTTTCTCGTTAATCGCTGCCTGATGCCCTATATGGTGGCTGCACTCAAGCTGCTGGAGGCGGGCGAGAAAATCACCCACATTGATGGTGCGCTCAAGCGCTTCGGTATGCCGATGGGGGCGTTTGAGCTGGCTGATCGGGTGGGGCTGGATATCTGCACACATGTAGGCACGCATCTGGGCGAAGCCCTGCCGGCAGTCGGCGAGCGTTTTGCCATGCCGGATTGGTTTGCGCGCATGGCGGCAGATGGCATGTTGGGTGAAAAATCGGGCAAGGGCTTTTTTGTCTATGAACAGGGCAGACAGACAGAGCTGAATGCCGGGGTGAGCCATTACCTGCCTATAGCCGCGGTGCGCGAGCATGAAGGCGCTGCTGAACTGGGTAGTGGTAAAGCACCGATGTCACGGAATCAGGTAGCGGATGCCTGTCTGATTCCAATGCTGGTGGAGGCGCTGGCCTGTCTTGATGAGCAGGTGGTGGATGATCCGGTACATCTGGATGCAGCATTTGTTTATGGTATCGGCTTTCCACCGTTCCGCGGTGGTCTGCTGCGATATTTTTCCGGCCGCGATATGGAAGCGCTGAAGCTGTCAATTACAGCTGCGGGGCTGCCTGTGCCGGCAAATCTGGCTCTGCTTGATGCGTTCCGCTGAACCATGTGAGGGGCTTGTGCAGGTGCGGCGCGCCCGATGTCTCTCCGATCTGTTACTGGCGCCGCCGCCCGAGTGGCTGGATGCGCCGTTATTGCGTTTTCGTCAGCAGGATGGGGTATGGCATTCATGGTCCCGTATCCGTGTGCAGCAGGCGGTACTGCGTCTGGCCGCCTGGCTGGAGTTCAACGGCATAAAGCCGGGGGATCGGGTGGGTATTCTGGGGCATAACTGTCCCGAGTGGTATATTGCCGATTTCGCTATTTTGCGGCTGGGTGCTGTGACCGTTCCAGCCTATTTTACCGATCCTGCCGAGGCGGTGCAGTATGTGTATGCCGATGCCGCTGTTTCGATCATCTTTGTGGAAGAGGGTGAGCAGCAGGCGAAACTGACAGGTATGACCACACCCTTACTCCCTTTTCATGGCGGAGAGAACAGTATCGCCGCTATTACTGCCGATGATGCATGGGATAACCGGCTGGCGGCAGCTTGCCCGCAACGCCAGGACCTGGCTACACTGATTTATACTTCGGGTACAACCGGTCACCCCAAGGGGGTGATGCTTACACACGGTAATCTGCTTTCCGATGTCGAAGCGGGCATTGGTGGCGTGCCGGTGTTTCCCGACGATCTGTTTCTCTCCTTTCTGCCGGCTTCTCATGCCTTTGAGCGTACGGTCGGCCACTTCCTGCCCAGCGCCTGTGGTGCCGAAATTGCCTACGCTGAATCGGTGACAACCCTGCTGCGCGATATGCCCGAAGTGCAGCCGACAATCATGATCTCGGTGCCGCGTCTGTATGAGAAAATTTATGCCGGCGTGCAGACCAGGCTGGCTGAGGGGAGTGTACTAAAGCGGGTTCTGTTTCAGCTTGCCCAGCATCTGGGTCTGGAGCGCTTTGAGCTGCGTCAGCAGGGCAGCGATCTGTCGGCCGGCAAGGCATGGTTGTGGGGTGTGCTCGATACACTGGTCAATGCCAAACTGCGCGACAAGATGGGTGGCAGGATACGCACCTTTGTCTCCGGGGGTGCAGCCCTCTCGCCGGATATCGCCCGTTTCCTGCTGGCGGCCGGCATCGTTGTACTGCCCGGTTACGGGCTGACGGAAACCTCTCCGGTATTGACGGTGAACCGGGCGACGAAAATCAAACCGGAAAGCGTAGGGCCGGCTCTGCCCGGTGTTGAACTGCGCTGTGCCGAAGACGGGGAACTGCTGGTCAAGGGGCCGATGGTCATGCAGGGCTACTGGCAGCAGCCGCAAGCTACCAGTGATGCATTTGATGCGGATGGCTGGCTGCATAGTGGTGATATTGTCGCCATGGATGATGACGGTTATCTGCGTATTATCGATCGCAAAAAGGAGATCATGGCTCTCTCCAATGGTGAGAAAGTGGCGCCGGCGGTGGTTGAGCAGCATATCACCAGTAATCCGTGCATTATGCAGGCGATGGTAATTGGTGACGGGCGCCCCTTTGTGGCGGCACTGGTCGTTGCTGACGAGGAGGGGCTTGGGCGGGCATGGCAGCAGATGCAGAAACAGCCGCTGCCGGCAGCGTGGCGTACGGACAGGGATGTTCAACTGTGGATGCTCGAGCGTATGCGCGCCGATGAGTATGATCTGGCCAGTTATATGCAGGTCAAACGATTCGCTTTTGTTGATGAGGCGTGGACGCAGGATAACGGCCTGCTGACGCCAACGCTGAAGCTCAAGCGGAGGAATATCAGTGAACGGTATGCCGGCCTGATCGAATCAATTTATGAGGAGCGGCCGTAAACCGGCGGCACTGTAGCAAAGCTTGCCGGATGTGGCTGTATTCAGCATCTTGTGCCGATGCGTGAAACAGAGCCCCTGCTATCGACACGACCTGCCTGGCACTGGCTGGGTCGCCAGCCCTATCTGCCGCTCTGGCATCAGATGCAACAGAGGGCCGCAGATATTGCTGCTGGATCTGCTGCTGAAGAGATTTGGGCCTGCGAGCATGACCCGGTCTATACCACCGGTCGTCGCGGCATCGATAATCGCACGATGCGTGAATTGCCTGCTCAGTTGATCAGGATTGACCGAGGTGGTGAAACCACGTTTCACGGGCCGGGCCAGCTGTTGCTCTACCCGGTTATTGATTTGCGCAGGCGCAGCATCGGTGTGCGTGACTATGTCCATATGCTCGAGCACTCCTGTATTGATCTGCTGACTGCATTCGATATTGATGCCGGCAGGCGCTGCGGCTTTCCCGGCGTCTGGATCGGGTCGGGCAAGGTGGCAGCCCTGGGAATCCGTGTATCCAACGGTGTGGCTTATCATGGTATGGCATTGAACCTGGATGTGGATATGCATTGGTTTCAAGCTATCAAACCATGCGGTTTGACGCTCTCGGCGGTTAACGCCAGTGCCTGTGCCGAGCTGCCTTCGCCGGCCGATATGGCGGAAAACTGGAGCCGCCGTTTTGTATCGCTGTTGGCCGGGTAAACGTATATTTATTTGACTGTATTTTGTGCCGGTTTCCCCTATAATGACTGCTGCAGTCGTCTTATTTACAGCATAGAGAAGAGTCGCTAAGGTTCACGCCCTTTTTTAAGGTACTATCCATTTTTCGGATAGGCGTATGCTGGAGGAGATATCATGGCACTGACCAAGAAACAACTGGCTGATTTTGAAAAACAACTGGTGGATTGGAAATCTGAACTGGAAATCGGACAGAGCGAGAATGTGCAGGCTATGACCGAGCAGGAGCAGACCTCGTTCCCGGATCCTACCGATCAGGCCAGTATGGAAATCGATCGCAATTTCGATCTGAAAATCAAGGATCGTGAACGCAGGCTGATCAAGAAAATCGATCAGGCAATTGCACGCATCAAGGATGGAGAGTTCGGCGAATGCGATGCATGCGGTGGTGCGATCAGTGCCAAACGTCTGGAGGCTCGTCCTGTCACGACGCTGTGCATTGAATGTAAAACTGCCCAGGAGCAGGAAGAGCGTACCCGCCTCGACTGAATGATGGATTGAATAAATCCATTTGATATTCTGTTTTTAAAGCCCGCGCATAGTCGCGGGCTTTATTTGTGAAGCATGCAGGATAGAGTGCCTGCATGTCTTATTTGGTACTGGCCAGACGCTGGCGTCCTCAACAATTTTCCGATCTGGTCGGCCAGGATGTGGTCGTCCGTACGCTGAAAAATGCACTTGCTACAGGCAATATGGCTCATGCCTACCTGTTGTGCGGTATACGCGGTGTCGGTAAAACAACCATTGCCCGCCTGATGGCGATGGCGGTCAATTGTGAACAGCCGGCAGATGGCGAACCATGCGGCCGTTGCAGGTCTTGTCGTGGTATTGCCGATGGCTCCAATCTGGATGTGCAGGAGATGGATGCGGCCAGTCACACCGGTGTTGATGATGTGCGCGAGATTCTCGATGGCGTGCGTTACCCGCCGGCAAGCCTGAAAACACGTGTATATATTATCGATGAAGCGCATATGCTCTCCAAGAGCGCCTTCAATGCGTTGCTCAAGACGCTGGAAGAGCCGCCTGCACATGTGCTGTTCATTCTGGCCACGACCGAGTCGGACAAGTTGCCGATTACCGTACGCTCACGCTGCCAGCGCTTTGATTTACGCAGGCTGGGGCTGGCTGAAATTGCCGCTTATCTGACACATGTATTTGCACAGGAATCTATTTCAGCAGATGTCGATGCCATTGCCGCCATTGCCCGTGCAGCCGACGGCAGTGTGCGCGATGCCCTGTCGCTCAGCGAGCGCGTACTGGCCTATACCGGCAAGCAGGTTTCTCTGAAAGATGTGGATGCTGCCCTTGGCCAGGTAGGTGTTGCACGGATCCGGGCGCTCTCCCATGCCGTATTTGCAGGTCATGCGTTTGAGGCTGTTGAACAACTCAGACAGGCAAGCAATACGGGGCACGGCGCACGTACGCTGTTGCAGGAGTTAGCCCGTTTATGGCATCAACTGGCTTGTCTGCAGGTGGATCAGGCGCTGTTGGGTGAAGAAGCGGACGTCGAGCAGCGTCAATGGTTACAGCAGTATCGGGATGGTTTGACAGGGCCTGCACTGGATCTGCGTTATCAGGTGTTGCTTGCCGGCATGCGTGACTTGTCGCTGGTTGATGAGCGCATGGGAGCCGAAATGGTTCTGATGCGTTTGTGCGGTTTGAATGCAATTTCCGCAGTAGGGTTGCTGCCGGATAGCCATGCGCCTGTTGCTGGCAGGGATGATGTAGCGGCTGCATTTAGCCCTGCGCCTGCCAAAGCGCTGCCGGGAACCCCGGCAACGGCAGCGGTTGTCGAATCCGATACTGCAACCGGGATGCAAAAAACACCGGCTGATGAGTCCGGGCGCGCCGATACGCCCACTGTCGAGGCAGATCTGCCGCTGCAGATGCAACCGGCAGGTCGTCGCCATACCGGTTGGCCGGAGGTGGTAGCGGCGTTGCACGATTTCAAGCCGGGGCTGGCTGCCATGCTGGAGCATGTACGCTGTCTGGAATTTACAGATGATCTGGTGCGCCTGGGTGTGGATAAGCATCAGCAAGCGATGATTAATACAGCCGACAGACGCGCTTTTGCCGAATGGCTGGGCCGGGAAATATTCTGGGAATCACGCCAGGCAGGTGAGGGTGAATCGATTTCGCAGGAGCGTGAGCGGTTGGCGCGGGCTGAAAAAGCGCGCATGCGTCAGCATGCCGAAGCAGATCCTCATCTGCAGGCGCTGATGGGTGAGATGGATGCCCAGCTGATCAATGTGTTGCCGGCAGGTGTGGCTGATCAATCTGCTGAGCCGGGTTGATAACTCTCAACAAACATGACCGGTTAAAAAATAGTGCATAGTTTGTAATATATCAAAATGAACAGGGGCAGACGATGAATATCGGCAAGATGATGCAGCAGGCAAAAAAGATGCAGGAGAACATGAAAGTCATGCAGGAAGAACTTGCTGCTATGGAGATTCATGGCGAAGCCGGCGGCGGTATGGTGCGGGTTGTTCTCAGCGGTGACAAACTCGTACGCAAGGTGGATATCGATGCCTCCCTGTGGGCAGAACAGGATAAGGCGCTGATCGAGGATCTGGTAGCAGCGGCGGTTAATCATGCATCGCAGAAGGCTGAAGAGCTTGCCAAACAGAAGCAACAGGGATTGATGGCCGGTATGCCACTGCCACCGGGCTTCTCCCTTTGATGCACTTTCCCGGTATGCCCGCGCCGCTGGCGCGGGTGGTGGAGATGCTCTCCACACTGCCGGGTGTGGGTCCGAAAACGGCTATGCGGCTGGGTTTGAACCTGTTGACCCGGCCGGCCAGTGATACTGCTGCGCTGGTTCTGGCTCTGCAGTGTTTGCATGAGCAGGTGGGTTTTTGCCCGTGTTGCGGCTGTTTTTCGGAGCAGGGGCATTGCCACTTCTGTGATGATCCGGCGCGTGATGCCACCACCCTCTGTGTGGTGGAGCAGCCGGTGGATGTGCTGATGATGGAGCGCGGACATGGCTATCGGGGCAGCTATCACGTGCTGCTCGGTCGTTTGAGCCCTGTTGATGGTGTCGGACCGGACCAGTTGCGTCTGGTTTCACTGGATCAGCGTGTGCAACAGGGGATAGGCGAAATGATTCTGGCAACCAGTGCTACGGTGGATGGTGAGGCCACAGCCCACTATCTGGCCAACCGTTATCGGCATGCAGGCGTCAATGTATCGCGTATCTCACGCGGTGTACCCGAAGGTGGTGAGCTGGAATATCTGGATGAGCATACCCTGAGCAGGGCGCTGGATCAGCGCGTGTCGTGGCAGCAGGCAATATTGCCATGACTAAGCCGATGCTACCTGAATCATTAGCGGCCCTCTGCCGGCGCTGGCACCAGTTGCAGGATGAGCTCTCGGCTGATGGCGTGACCATGCTGGCGATCAGTAAATACGCACCGGATGTGGCTGTGCAGGCCCTGATTGATCAGGGACAGCGCTGCTTTGGCGAGTCCAGACCGCAACAGTTGCGTGACAGGGCTCTGTGCTGGCCGGATTGTCAGTGGCATATGATCGGGCCGTTGCAGAAAAACAAGGCCAAGTATATTGCCCGCCATGCTGCTATGTGGCACAGCTGTGATGATCTGGACACAGCTGTCGCTGTCAGCCGTCAACTGGATGGACGTACGTTGCCTGTATTGATTCAGGTGAATATTGCCGGCAACCCCGATCAGCACGGTGTTGCGCCCGAAGCCCTGCCTGCATTTGCCGGAGCACTATCTGCTCTGGACGGAGTGGTGCTGCATGGCCTGATGGCGATGGCGCCACAGGATGGGAACGAGCTGCAGGCATTCCAGAGTATGCGTAACTTGCGGGACGAATTGTTCGGTGGGAGTGTTGGTCTGTTGAGTATGGGGATGAGTAATGATTACCGTGCGGCTGTGACGGCCGGTGCGGGTATGGTAAGGCTGGGATCCATACTGTTTGGTGATCTTGATATTAGAAACAACAAGGATAACTAATGCAACTACTGACTATTTCTTTTATTGGCGGCGGCAATATGGCTGAAGCGCTGATTGCAGGCTTAAAGCGCGCAGGCCACCCTGTTGATCAAATCTGGGTAGCTGATCCGGGTGAAGCTCGTCGCGAGCAGTTAAGGAGCCAATATGGTGTGCGTACAACTGCCGACAACAGCGAGGCGGCCGCTTGTGCCGATATGCTGGTGATGGCGGTCAAGCCGCAGCAGATGCAGGGAGCACTCTCCGGTTTGGGTAAATGTCTGAAGGCTGATGCAACCATTGTCAGTATTGCTGCGGGTGTAAGCACCGCTTCGCTGGCCGAGTGGCTGGACGGGGTGGCGAATCTGGTACGTGTGATGCCCAATACGCCGTCACTGGTTGGCGAAGGGATGTCTGTACTTTACAGCGCTGCCAGTGAGATCCATCGCAACAGGGCCGTCTATCTGATGCAGGCCTGTGGTGCAGTGGAGTGGGTGGACAACGAACAGCAGATGCATGCGGTGACGGCAGTCTCCGGCAGCGGACCGGCATACTTTTTTCTGCTGACCGAAGTGATGCAGGCATCCGGCGTGGCGCTGGGGCTGAGCGAGGAGCTGGCCTGGAAGCTGGCAACGCAGACCGCATTCGGTGCAGGACGTATGCTGGTGGAGAGCGGACGTGCTCCCGAGATACTGCGGCAACAGGTAACCAGTCCCGGTGGCACAACGCAGGCGGCGCTCGATGTGATGTTTGAAGAGGGACTGCCCGGCACGGTGCGCAATGCGCTGACTGCTGCCAGTAAACGTTCGAAGGAGATTGCAGGCTGATGTATATACTCGGCTATTTTCTGCAGGCGTTGGCCAGTGTAGTTCATATCGTCCTTATGGGCGTGATGATTGTGGTGATTGCCCGTGCCGTGCTCTCCTGGGTTTCACCTGATCCATACAATCCGGTGGTGCGCATGATCAACCAGATGTCCGAGCCACTGCTGTTTCCGATCCGGCGGCGCGTACCCTATATCGGCGGTATCGATCTCTCGCCGATGATCGTGCTTCTGGTCGTGATGTTTTTCGATAATTTTCTGGTTCCGAGTCTCGAGCGCATTGCCATCAGCCTGATTCAGGGATGAGTTTTGAAGCTGCCCTGACTGAGGGGAGGGACGGCTTGTATCTGAATATCCATGCGCAACCGGGTGCGCGAAAACCGCAACTGCGTGGTATGCACGGCGATGCCGTAAAAATTGCCGTGGCGGAAGCAGCACAGGACGGCAAGGCCAATGAAGCGATCATCCGCTTTGTAGCCAGTGCGCTGGATCTCGCCCGTGCAGATGTGGAGGTGGCCTCCGGTCACACCTCGCGCCGAAAACGGCTGTTCCTGCACGGTGAAGAGGGCGACTTGCGCACCCGTCTGCAGCTATGGCTGGATCTCTGAACAGCCGGGCTACTGCAAAAGCTGCAGTCAGATGCGAATTAACCCATGGCCAGATTAATCAGATATTCGGCGCTGCCCAGTACCATAGGACCAATGATCGTCTGCAGGATGCCGCTCACCAGCAAGATGACAATAATGATGAAACCGTATGGCTCCAGCCTCGACAGCTGGTATGATGCAGCTCCCGGCAGCAGACCGACTGCAACACGCCCGCCATCGAGTGGCGGCAGCGGCAGCAGGTTGAAAATACAGAGCACCATATTGATGATGATTGAAGCCTGACACATCAGTGCCAGCGGCTGAGCCACCCATGAGGCTGCGGCAGGAAGCTGTACCGTTACAGCCAGCAAGGCCGTCGACAGCAGCGCCAGCAGGACATTGGTTGCGGGGCCGGCCAGTGCCACCAGCACCATATCCTGTTTCGGGCACCTGAGATTTCTGAAA
The DNA here is from genome assembly GCA_002791575.1 of Zetaproteobacteria bacterium CG_4_9_14_3_um_filter_54_145. Classification (GTDB taxonomy): domain Bacteria; phylum Pseudomonadota; class Zetaproteobacteria; order Mariprofundales; family Mariprofundaceae; genus Mariprofundus. The sequence continues at coordinate 39,737 of PFXI01000051.1, forward strand.
TTGACCGGTACAGGCCTGGCATAGCCGAAGAGAAAAGGCGATCCGATGATGACCAGCGCCAGCGGAACCAGGACGGTGCCGATCGGGTCGATATGTTTGAGCGGATTCAGGGTCAATCGCCCCATCCAGCGGGCAGTACTGTCGCCCAGCCGGTCAGCTACCCAGCCATGTGCAACTTCATGCAGTATAATGGCCAGCAGTACGGGCAGCGCCCATATGCTTATTTTTTCCATGATCATGGCAATGTCCATCAGATACTCCTTGCCAGTCAATGCTGCCTCCTGATCTCTGTCAGGGAAACAGCGGATACGCCTTCTTTACTACTTCATCTGATATGTTCATGCTTTTCGTTGTCATCATTATGATAAAACGACTCCCGAATTTACTCATTCTCTGCCTGCTGGCCCTGCTTGTCTGGTTTCTGTGGCAGAAGCCGGCCGTCTCACCCGAGCAGCCGATTGTTCGTATTGCCTTACCTCATGCTGAGCGATCCGCCACGGCAGAGGCAACGTTGTGGCGTGTGGTAACACGCAGACTGGTATCACATGCATCGGTCAATACCCTGAGTTATCGCTTGCAGCAGATGGGGTTGACCCCGATGGAAATAAGGTCGCAGGAAGAGGTCACGCTGCATGCCTTTGACGATGCGACACAGTATAATTCGTGGCAAGATGCATCTGCTGCCAGTGAACAATGGAAAGCAAAAGGGGTTGATGTCAATGTCATCAAGGTCGATGACTCGCTCTATATGCTGGGGCTGGGCCGCCTGTATCAGGAGAAGTATGCTCTGCTGTTGCAGCAGAAACTGCGGCAAACGGGCATGTTATACCGTTATCAGCGACGCACTGTCTCTGTGCCGACATGGCGCTTTACCTTTGCCGCTACAGATCGTGGCCGTGCGGAAACGCTTTGGAAGCAGCTGGAAGATACCGGCGTGATGATGCCGGTATTAATGCCTGAATCCCGTTTTCAGATACAGTACAGTAAAGCTGCAGAACAGGAGTAACCGCCTGCCTGCTGTTTTGCCGGAGTCCTCGGTTTCACTGTCCGGATATTGTGGTATGAAGCACTTATAGTGGTTGTTCAATAGTCGACCGGGTTGATCACGATGCGTCAGTGGCATACATGATGGGCAACTGCTCTACTGAATATGAGCACTGCATCCGGCGGTTAGGCACTTGCGGGTGGTGGCATATACGAGCCAGGCATAAGTGCCCGCTCCGCGCATGACGCAGGGCAGGATTGAATATCGTTCTTGTACCTTACTTAAACTGTACTCGGCCAGATTATAGTCTTTATTATCCCTTCCTCTGTATTACTTGTTAGTCAATAAATGGGCGAAGTATGACTTTGTTGCATTGCAGAATTTCGTCTATAATGGACTGCAAACTGACTTGATAGAGGAATAGCAAACACCTGACTATTCTGAAGCCAGGGGGGAAATATGAGGTCTGTATTCATCACCAGGGCCGATGTATTCGGTCTGATTGCAATATCCGCACTATGTTGCAATGTACCTTCAGCCGTTGCAGTTGTAACAATTGCCGGCAACGAGAAGGGAGCCACAGTTGGTACGGGTGGAGGCGTTAAACTGGCCCATACCTTTCATGCCGGCCCGGTCGACATCACACCGGGCATCGGCGTCGGTGCGGGTTATAATGATAATATTTTTGCTGCTGAAAATGCAAAGAAGGGCAGTTTTGTCGGTAACATCAGTCCGGAGATCCTCTTTGGCGTAAACAACCCGGATTCGGCATATCAGTTACTTTATGCGCGCAGACAAGCAGGTGCTATTCAGCAGTCACCAGGATAATACCATTGACCATACCCTCTCTTTCGGTGCCGGTGGCAGACTCAGTGAGAAGCTGGATGTGGATTTGTCGGCGGGGTATTACCGGCTGCATGACGGACGCGGCACTACTTTTACCGGCGTAAACTATTCGGGCACGGTGCCCGATAAATATCGTGAGTATGACCTGAGGACGACACTCGGTTACGGGCATAATAACCGTGTTGAAACCTACGTTGAATACGGTAACAAACGCTATTATAACAACCGTTACGTCATTACACCGCTGAAGATCTATCCGCAAACGGTTACCCGTGATGTGGATACAATCGGTGGTGGCATAGGCTTTTCCGTTCAGGTGATGCCCAAAACATCCATGGTGCTGGAGACGAGATACAAACACTTTGATTATAAATATCTGTCACCCTCGTTCAATCTGGATAGTTATGAACAACGTTACTTTGCCGGTGTAAACTGGGATGCGACGGCAAAAACATCGGGCAGATTAAGACTGGGTTACACGACCAAAAGATTTAATGATAAACGCAATGCCGATTACGCAGGGTTAGGTGGCGAGCTTGGCGCGACGTGGAACCCGAAAGTTTATTCCACATTTGATTTGAGCTTCAGGTATGAGCTGCGTATTCCGGTGAAGTCGGCACCTGATTCCAGTCGAACGCGACACCCTATTCCGGTGAAGTCGACACCCCCTTTGGGAGCCTGTTGCT
>PFXI01000028.1:0-13190 GCA_002791575.1 Zetaproteobacteria bacterium CG_4_9_14_3_um_filter_54_145
CCAGATCAGCAACAGGCTCCCAAAGGGGGTGTCGACTTCACCGGAATAGGGTGTCGCGTTCGACTGGAATCAGGTGCCGACTTCACCGGAATACGCATCGCCCTGTTCAACCGTCGGGGAGTAGACTTTTCGCGCCTCTGCATCATCGGGAAGCGCGCATATCCCCAGACTCACCCATAACACGATCGCAGCTTCAATATGTAATTTCATCACCACCCCTTTGATGGGTGAATGATAATCATTATCATATACACGTCAATGATAATGATTATCGTTTACACATAAACCAGCACCGCATGGGGACACAGCAGTGTTTGTCATCACAGCCCTGTCGAGCGTGACAGATGCATGTGTTTTACCCGGCCTCATCGGCTAACAACAAAGAGGGCTCAGGCGCATTAGCAGGAAGGAAGGGTTATGTATGTGCAGGGCCCCGCCAGCAGCCTGCCGAGGCTATATCTGTAAGGCCGGAATTAGCGGTGGAACCGCGACCGGCTTTACAGATACAGACTCGGGAACCCGCAGGGCAGACTGGTTTCGGGGTGCCCTTCTTTCGTTCTTTCTTGGGCACGCAAGAAAGAACATTAACATTATGCCTGCACTGCCGGATTGGCAGCCTGCTAGCGGGTGATACGGGCTTTAAGGTACAAGCTCAAGAATGAATGAGTGCATTTCCCGGTATTCCTAGAAGAGCATAAAAAAAGGGCCGCTAGAAGCGACCCTTTCTGCAACGGTAAATCACCGCGTTTATGCTTTCAAACCGAGAACATCCTGCATGTCATACCAGCCGGTGGATTGCTCCGACAGCCAGCTGGCTGCACGCACCGCACCACGGGCGAACACCATACGATCCGATGCATTGTGATGGATCTCTATACGCTCCTCATCGGCAATAAACATCGCCTGATGCTCACCGACTATATTGCCGCCGCGCACAACCGAGAAACCGATGGAGCCAGCCTTGCGTACGCCGGTGATCCCTTCCCGCGAAAGTACCGCCACATCATCAAGCGCCACACCACGCCCGGCTGCCAGCGCCTTACCCATGGCCAGCGCCGTACCGCTTGGTGCATCCACCTTGTGCTTGTGATGCGCCTCGAATATCTCGGCATCGTAATCATCACCCAGCACCTGAGCTGCTCTTTCAATCAGGCTCAGAGCCAGGTTCACACCTACCGAATAGTTGGCTGCCATGATCACCGGTGAATCAGCGAGCGTATCGCGCAACTGCTGCATTTGTGCAGCGTCAAATCCGGTCGTGCCTATCACCATCCCCATACCGCGTCCGGCCGCGAAAGCCGCATGCTTCAGGGTTGCCGCAGGAGCGGTGAAATCAATCAACACATCGGCATCAGCACAGGCATTGATATCATCAACGATACGCACCGCCAGCGTCTCCACACCGGCCAGCTCACCGGCATCACGACCGACAAACTCCGAACCCGGACGCTCTGTTGCGCCGGCCAGCAGACCGTGTCTGCTTTCCGCCACGGCACGTACCAGCATGCGCCCCATGCGGCCGGATGCACCAACAACAATCACCCGTATCTGTTTCATGGCTTGGCGTCCCCAGCGAGTTCGTCCCAGAGATCCTTCACCTTGCCGAGAAAGGAGGAGCGCTCGGGATATATCTCATCACCGGCCTCTGCAGCAAATTGACGCAACAGATCTTCCTGACGACCGCTCATTTTCTTCGGTACGGCAATCTGCACGCGTACATAGAGATCACCCTTGTGCCCCGATACACGAATATCCGGCACACCGTGCCCGCGCAGCCGGAATACCCGACCACCTTCCGTACCGGCAGGAATTCTGATTTTAACGCGCCCGTCCAGGGTTGGGGCATCCACTTCCGCTCCCAGTGTTGCCTGTGGAAAGGTGACCGGCATCGTACAGTGCAGATCGGCGCCATCACGCTCAAAAATGGAGTGCTTCTTTAATGAAATAACAATATACAGATCACCGGGTTTGGTACCCTGCTGTCCTATTTCACCTTCACCGGTGACGCGTACCTGTGCACCATCATAGACGCCGGCAGGCACCTTGACCTTCAGCTTCTTGTTGCTCTTTACACGGCCTGCGCCACCGCAACTGATACATGGCGACTCAATGCGCGTACCGCTGCCATGACAGGCAGGACAAGTGCGTCGTACAGCAAAGAAACCCTGCTGCATCTGAACCTGACCGTGACCGCCACAGGTCGAACACGGCACCGGATTGGTGCCCGGTCGTGCACCACTGCCATGACAGGTATCGCAACCGACATGTTTGGGAATATCCAGCTCAACTTCCTTACCGTTGGCAGCCTCTTCCAGCGACATCGCCAGATTATAACGCAGATCGGCACCACGTGCGGCGCGCTGACCGCCACCACCGAGCACATCACCGAACACATCACCGAACAGATCGCCGAAGTCACGGAACGCATGTGAATCCTGGAATCCGCCTCCGGCACCACCGCGCCAGAAGTCCTGCATCTGGTCATCCACACCGGCATGGCCATACTGATCAAAGCGGGCCCGTTTGGTTGCATCGGACAGCACTTCGTAGGCTTCAGTCACCTCGCGGAAATTCTCAGCTGCCTTGGTATCATCCGGATTACGGTCAGGATGATATTTCATAGCCAGCTTGCGATACGCCCGTTTGACCGTATTTTCGTCGGCATCCTTGGCCACACCCAGCACTTCATAATAATCGCGTTTGGTCACTGTCACTCCTTAGTCTTGCTTCTCATATCATTCAAAACCTTCTCACCGCAGAGGACGCAAAGGACGCAAAGGAAAAACAGTATAGAAATATTATAAACAGTGTATCCAGCCTGATGCCCCCCACTTGCTGCCGGCACGGTTAAACACACAATATTTTCCTGCCTTTCCTCTGCGTCCTTTGCGTCCCTTGCGGTAAAATGAGTCTAATACTTGCCATAAACGTGAAAAGGAGCGGGGAGTTTACACTCTCCGCTCCTCACACTACAACTTACACCTTACTTCTTGTCGTGTTCATCTACCACTTCGGCATCCACAATATCGGCATCCGTAGCCGAATCCGAAGATGATGCGCCGGCATCCGCACCCGCTTCCGATGCTTCTTCAGCCTGCTGCATATCCTTGTAGATGGCCTCGCCCAGTTTCTGCGACTTCTCAGCCAGATTCTGCTCGGCTTCCGCAATCAACTTGGCATCGCCGCCTTCAATAGCTTTCTTCAGCTCTGCGAGCGCGTCCTCAATGCTCTTGCGTGTCGCTTCATCAACCTTGTCGCCATGTTCCTTAAGTGACTTCTCGGTAGAATAGACCAGCGCATCAGCACGATTTTTGGTTTCGATCTGCTCTTTCTTCAGCTTGTCCTCCTCGGCATGTGCCTCGGCGTCCTTCTGCATGTTTTCGATCTCTTCCTTGGACAGGCCGGAACCGGACTCGATGCGAATCGAGGTCTCTTTGCCGGTACCCTTATCCTTGGCATGCACATGAATGATGCCGTTGGAGTCGATGTCGAAGGTCACTTCAACCTGCGGCATACCGCGCGGTGCCGGTGCAATACCTTCCAGATTGAACAGACCCATCTGCTTGTTGGCCGAGAAAATCTCACGCTCGCCCTGGGCAACCTTGATGGTTACGGCCGTCTGATTGTCCGCAGCCGTGGTATAGGTCTGGCTCTTCTTGGTAGGAATAGTGGTGTTCTTTTCAATAATCTTGTTGAACAGACCGCCTTCAACCTCGATACCCAGACTCAACGGCGTAACGTCCAGCAGCAGTACATCGGTAACATCGCCCGTCAGAACCGCACCCTGAATCGCTGCACCAATCGCCACTACTTCATCCGGATTCACGCCTCTGTGCGGCTCACGACCGAAGAATGCTTTCACCTTCTCCTGTACCAGCGGCATACGGGTCTGACCACCGACCAGTACAACCTCATGGATATCGGCAGCCTTCACGCCGGCATCTTTCAATGCCTGCTTGCATGGTGCCAGCGAGCGCTCAACCAGATCACCCACCAGGCTTTCGAACTTGGCACGTGTCACCTTGATCAGCAGATGCTTGGGGCCGGATGCATCAGCAGTGATAAATGGCAGATTCACTTCTGTCTGCTGACCACTGGAGAGTTCGATCTTGGCCTTTTCAGCCGCTTCCTTCAGTCGCTGCAGAGCCAGTTTATCGCTCATCAGATCAACGCCATGCTCTTTCTTGAACTCTTCAGCCAGATATTTGATCAACACCTGATCAAAATCCTCACCACCGAGGAATGTATCGCCATTGGTGGATTTCACCTCGAACACACCATCGCCGATTTCCAGAACGGAAATATCAAAGGTACCGCCACCCAGATCGTAAACGGCGATCAGGTGGTTCTCTTCGGTCTTGTCCAGGCCGTAAGCCAGTGCGGAAGCAGTAGGCTCGTTAACAATACGCAACACATTCAGACCGGCGATTGCGCCTGCATCCTTGGTCGCCTGACGCTGGGAGTCGTTAAAGTAGGCCGGTACGGTAATTACCGCATCCTTGACCTCTTCACCGAGATACTCTTCAGCGGTCTTTTTCATCTTCTGCAGCACAATGGCGCTGATTTCCTGCGGACTCATTTTCTTGCCGTCCACTTCCACCCATGCATCACTGTTATCGGCTTTGACTACCGGATATGCCACCAGCTCACGATGATGTTTTGCTTCAGCAGCATCATACTTGCGACCGATCAGACGCTTGACCGCATAGAAGGTTTTGTCCGGATTGGTGACCATCTGACGCTTGGCGGATGCACCTACGAGGCGTTCGCCATCTTTGGTGAATGCCACAACCGATGGCGTGGTATTATCGCCTTCACTATTGGGAATAACCTTGGCCTTGCCGCCTTCCATCACAGCAACACACGAGTTGGTTGTGCCGAGATCGATACCTATCACTTTTGCCATTTTGTTTACACTCCTGTTGTGTATTTAATAAATGCGAAATTAAAAAGTCTGTAGCTGCTTTATGGGGCGCCAAAAAAGAGATTTCAACCCCATGGTTCCAATCTCTTATTTTTGCGGACCGCTCGAGACCAGCACCCGGGCCGGTCGAATCAGGCGTCCGTGCAGGCTGTATCCCGCAACATGCTGAGCAACAACAGTGCCTTCCGGCTCATCGCTGGGCAGCTGTGTCAGTGCCTCATGCCAGTTCGGATCAAACTGCTCACCTACCGCATCAATGCGCTCGACATGAAAACGTTTCATCATGTCATTCCAGCTGTTCAGTGTCAGTTGCACCCCTTCGCGCAAAGCCACCTCATTGCCCTCTTCCACGGCAAGCGCCCGCTCCAGATTATCGACAATATCCAGCAGAGCGGATGCAAACTTCTCTATGCCGAACTTGTGCGCATCTTCCACCTGCCGCTCGCCGCGCTTGCGCAGGTTTTCCATCTCGGCATGTGTACGCAGCAGCCTGTCTTTCAACTCGGCATTTTCCTGACGCAACTGCTCAACCACATCCACTTCGTCGGTAACCGTGTCACCATCAACGATTTCAACCGTATCTGTCTCCAGCTCTTCGGGGTTATTCTGTTTATCGGCTTTATTCCGCGTGTCGCTCAAACCATCCTCCTCAAATTCGCTACGGGGCTCTCTCCCCCGCCACAGACCATCACACCCGCATTCTTTCGGGTCCGCCCCTCTGTAGGGGCGCCGGCGCGCGCTTTCAAGTACTTTTGTGCAAATCATGGTCAGAGGGATGCAGCCAGCACAGCAACAGGGTAGATTACCCGCATGATCGAGATCCGCATTGCAGAGCAACTGCTCCATCATCGCCGTCAAAGCGGCGTCTGGTACAGCTATCCGATCTCCTCGGCAGCACGGGGCACAGGCAACATGCGTGACAGCCTGCAAACACCGCTGGGGCGTCACCGGATCGCCGCCAGAATCGGTGCAGAGGCACCGCCACTCACCGCTTTTCGCGCGCGCCAGCCCTTTGCCATCTTCGATCCTTTACATGACGACCCCGAACGGGACTGGATCCTGAGCCGGATACTGCGGCTTGCCGGCTGTGAAACCGGTAAAAACCGGCGCGGCGCTGTCGATACATTCGCCCGTTATATCTATATCCACGGCACCCACGCCGAGGAGCAGATCGGCCAGTCGGCATCTCACGGCTGCATCCGTATGCGCAATAGCGACATCATTGAACTGTTCGAACATACACGGCTGCACGAAACGGTGATCATCCGCCCCTGAACCAGTTCCCCCTGCGCTATAAGCCAGCCTTGCCTCGCGCATGCATTTTGCGCGCGAACTGTGCAGAGGTCACTGCCGGCGCCAGGTAATCCTGATGAATCCAGCCTGTTTTACCATCCTTGTTATTGCGCACCTTTACCCACACAGACTGCTTGTCCAGCCATACACAGGTTGCATCTTTCCAGATGATCTCCACCACTGCAGAGGAAGCTGCGGCTGCCGTATGCAACTTGGCCGGCTTGAGCAACCTGAGCAACGGCCCTTCCTCTGCCGCAGCCGCCCCGGCAGTCACTGCTCCGGCAGCAAGCAACATCACTGCGCTTATAAATAATCTCATCTGCTTCATATTTCAATCTCCTTCATCACCCGCCATCAGGCTTATGCCAAGTGTCGGATATCGTTCTCTCATCTCCCGACCTGGGCCGGCGTCTGCGTTCATTTGCGGCCCTCAGGTTGCTGATAACGACGCACTTCTCTTATTATTACGCTTTTCAATCGCCACAATAGCAGCCTCAGCTGAAAAGCGAACAGCCAATGGCGCAGCACTTACCAATAATGTGCATGGCCAATACCCAGATAAACAGCGGCAGCACCCCGGCATCCCTGCAGATCTATAGCAGCCACCGCCGGCAGCGGCAGTGCAGGGCGAAGCAGTATTTTACAGCTGAATTCCGCTTGAAACTGCGCAGGGACATCATTCACAGCGTCACCCGGTTTGCCCAAACATGCCTCTGACGTTATGCTCCACCCCCTCAAACATGAAGGAGTTCATCTTTGTTTAAACGTATTCTGGTAGCCAACCGTGGTGAGTGTGCCATCCGTATTATCCGTTCATGCCGTGAACTGGGTATCCAATCGGTAGCCATTTATTCTGAAGCCGATGCTCATGCGCTGCATGTGAAAAAAGCCGATCGCGCCGTGATGATCGGGCCTGATCCGGTCAAGAGCTATCTGAATATTCACCGTATTGTCAGCGTGGCTCTGGATACCGGTTGTGATGCCGTACATCCTGGCTATGGTTTTTTGTCTGAAAATGATGAATTTGCACGAGCCATCATCGATGCCGGCCTTGCCTATATCGGCCCCTCTCCCGATGCTATCCGTGATATGGGCAGCAAGACCAAGGCGCGCGAATCGATGATTGCCGCCGGTATCCCTGTCATTCCGGGCTCTGACGGCGCACTGGAAAACATCGAAGATGCACTGATTCAGGCGCATGCGATGGGCTATCCGGTCATGCTCAAGGCCGCTGCCGGCGGCGGCGGGCGCGGCATCCGCCGCTGCGATGACGATGATGAGTTGCGTGAAAATTATGTTGTCACCCAGCGCGAGGCGATGGCCGCCTTCGGCTCCGACATCCTGTTCATGGAAAAGTGTATTCTTGAGCCGCACCATATTGAGTTCCAGATTCTTGCGGATACGCATGGTCATACCGTACACCTGTTCGAGCGCGACTGCTCCATCCAGCGACGCAACCAGAAGCTGATCGAAATTGCGCCAAGCAACTTCCTTACTCCGGCGTTGCGCGCCAGCATGGGTGTGATCGCCGTCAAGGCCGCGCAAGCGGTCGGCTATGTCAATGCCGGCACCGTTGAGTTCCTCGTCGACAAGGATCACAACTTCTGGTTCATGGAGATGAATACCCGCCTGCAGGTTGAGCACACCATCACCGAAACCATTACAGGTGTGGATATTGTCGCTCAGCAGATCTGCATTGCTGCCGGTGAGCCACTGCCATTTACACAGGCGAACCTCAGTTTCCGCGGCTTCGCCATCGAATTCCGTGTCAATGCGGAAGACCCGAAAAACAATTTCCTGCCCATGCCGGGGCGCATCACCCGCTACATCTCTCCCGGCGGCATGGGCGTTCGCGTCGATGGCTGTGTCTATGCAGGTTATCAGATCCCGCCCTATTATGACTCGATGTGTGCCAAACTGACTGTTTCAGGACTGGACTGGAAAAACACTGTCATGCGTGCCCAGCGCGCACTCGGCGAATACGATATTCGCGGTATGAAGACCACGCTGCCGTTTTACCGCGCCATCGCCGAATCCGATGTATTTATGCAGGGTGAATTTAATACCGGTTTCATGGATCAGCATCCTGAACTGCTGGATTACAACGATTATGAGCGCCGTGAAGATATCGCTGCCGCAGTAGCCATGGCGATTGCCGTGCATGCAGGCCTCTGATTATTCAGCTGCAATTCAGTCCGGCCCTGATTCCAATACCAATAACAACCGAGAAGGTATAGACAATGAATGATGTAAAGAAAAAACTGGCGATTACCGAACTGGCTCTGCGTGACGGACATCAGTCACTGCTGGCCACGCGCATGCGGCTGGACGATATGCTGCCCATTTGTGAAAAGCTGGATGCTATCGGTTACTGGTCCATTGAGGCATGGGGCGGTGCCACATTCGATACCTGCCTGCGCTACCTGAAAGAGGGTCCGTGGGTACGCCTGCGTGAGCTGAACAAGGCGTTGCCGAATACACCTATCCAGATGCTGCTGCGCGGCCAGAACCTGCTCGGCTATCGCCATTATGCTGATGATGTGGTGAAGAAATTTGTCGATATGGCCGCAGCCAATGGCGTGGATGTGTTCCGTGTCTTTGATGCGATGAACGACCTGCGCAATGTGCGCACGGCGGTCAATCAGGTGAAGGCCAACGGCAAACACGCTGAAGGCACCATCTGCTATACCACCAGTCCCGTCCATACCCTCGAATATCTGGTCGATCTCGGTAAAGGCTTTGAAGATATGGGCTGCGATACGCTGGCCATCAAGGATATGGCGGGCCTGCTCACCCCGACTGCCACACGCGAGCTGATCCTGGCGCTGAAGAAAGAGGTAGCCATTCCGCTGCATCTGCACTCCCATGCCACTGCCGGCGTTGCCGAAATGGTACAGTGGGAAGCTGTGCATGCCGGTTGCGACATCATTGATACGGCCATCAGCCCGCTTGCAGGCGGCACCAGCCACCCGCCGACGGAAGCTATGGTTGCAGCCTTTGCCGGCACCGAATATGACACCGGTCTGAATCTGGTCGCGCTGCAGGAGATCGCCGCATACTTCAAGGAAGTACGCAAAAAATACTCCCGCTTCGAGTCCGATTCCACCGGCGTGGATACACGTGTATTCGTCAATCAGATTCCCGGCGGCATGATCTCCAATCTGGCCAATCAGCTGCGCGATCAGGGTGAACTGGACAAGATGGATGCCGTACTCGATGAGATTCCGCGCGTACGCAAGGATTTCGGTTATCCACCGCTGGTCACCCCGACCAGCCAGATTGTCGGTACCCAGGCAGTGCTGAATGTGATTTCCGGCAAGAAGTACAAGGTCATCACCAATGAAACGCGCGACTACCTGAAGGGGCTCTATGGTCGCGCCCTCGGCGAGATCAATGAAGATGTGCGCAAGCTGGCCATCGGCGATGAGGAGCCTGTCGATATCCGCCCTGCCGACCTGCTCAAACCGGAGATGGATGCGCTGACCCGCGAAATCGGCGACAAGGCCAAATCGGTCGAGGATGTACTCTCCTATGCACTGTTTCCGACCATCGCTCTGGAATTTTTCGAAGAGCGTGCATGCGGTGTGTTCAAGCCTGAGTCACTGGATACGCCTGTAAAAGAGAGCGGTACACCGGAGTTCATTAATCCCCCGTCACTGGCTCCGACCGAATTCAACATCACCATTCATGGCGAGCAGTATCACATCAAGATCGAAGGCTCCGGCCACAAGAGCGATGATCTGCGCCCGTTTTATGTGAAGGTGGATAATGTGCTGGAAGAGGTGACCGTTGAGACGCTGACCGAGGTAGTGCCTACACAGAATGGCAATATTGATGTCAACAAGGCCTCCAAGGGATCACGCAGACCGAAAGCGGTCAGCGATAGCGATGTTACCACACCGATGCCTGGTCGCATTGTCGCCATCAATTTTGCCATTGGCGATCATGTGGATGCTGGCGCCACTGTGCTGACCGTGGAAGCGATGAAGATGGAAAATCAGGTGCATGCGCCTGTTTCCGGTACCATCACCGCCATTCATGTCGCCATAGGTGATACAGTCAATCCGGACGAATGTCTGGTTGAAATCAATTGAGACAGCGATCGATAGCGATGCAACCCGGCTGAATACGGGGCCGCATTGCATTGAAACTGACCAGCAGCAGTTCACTCAAACAACAGCTAACTGAAACCGTCGCCCTGTGGGGCGTGTCGTTCTTTGTGCTGCTCGGTCTCTGTTTTTATGCGTTTTTTCAGGATATTGAGATATTCCTGACCGACAAGGAAGCTGAGCAGCAACTGGATATGCAGATGCTTGAGCTGACGCCGCTGCTGGTCAGCGGCAAGCAACAGGCGATTACAGCGGAGCTGCAGGCCTATGCCCATGACCCGTCGATTGCGGCTCTGGCTGTGCTTGGTGCAGTCGGCATCGAGCAGGTCGCCACAAACGCCAGCCTGATACAGTTGCCCGCCGGATTGAACCAACTCGAAAGACTCAATCAAATTGCTGCAACTACGCCGGACCTGCATCTCTACACACGCAAGCTCTACGGCTATCCGGCCAGCCTGATCATGGTCAAGAGCAGCGAGCGCATCGGTCAGTCTCTCTCCACAGCGACCAAACTGACGCTTGCCCTGATGATGGTGCTGCTGCTGATTTCGATCAAGGCGCTGCATTTTGTACTCAATCGCAGGCTGCTTAGCCCAGTCAAGCAGCTGCACAGTGCCATGGAGAGCAGTCACCCGGCTGAATTTGTCGCCAGACTGCCGGATGAATTTGCCCAGGCACTGGTCATGTACGACAGACTCCAGCAACAACACAATGTCATGAAAACACAGTTCCTGAATATGATGGATGCCCTGCCCGGCTGCTTCTGGTGGTCGGATAATGGCTCTGGCTATAGCGGCATATCCGACAAGGCTGATGCCCTGCTGCATAGTGATGCCACAACTCTGGCAAAATCACGGCTCTGGTCGTGGATACACTCTCCTGCACAACAGCGTATCAATTTACAGCGCCTGCAACTGGCCATTGAGAAGCGTGAGGTCACTATCGACTTTGCCTATCAGGCAAGACTGGATAACACCATGCAGTGGTTCGGTGAAACCGTCATAATCTGCTATAGCAGCGAGGGGCTCGTCGAAAGCGTATACGGCATTATCAATAACATCAGCGGACGCAAACAGCGTCAAAAAGAGCAGTCGGAAAAAATCGAACTGGATCTGCGTATGAAGGCTACAGCCACGCTGGTTGGCGGCATTGCCCACGAATTCAATAATATTCTGGCCGGCATGACCGGCAACCTGTTTCTGATCAGGCAAAAGCCGCAACATGAGATGACGCCACAGCGCATCAAGCGCATTGAGCAACTGATTGATCATGCCGCCAGTATGATTGAACAGATGCTGGCTTTTGCGTTGCAAAGCAATCTTGCACCCGGCCCGATCGAGATGCATGAGTTCATTCGCCAGTTCTACGCCAGAGTTTTGCCGACTCTGGATGAGCAGATCACACTGGATCTGAAGCTGGATAGCGCTGACGGCAACCCGGCTCCGCTTGTGCATGCAGATGCGATTAAAATGCAGGAGGCGTTGATGCAACTGCTGCATAACGCTATTGATGCGACAAGTCAGACCACTCGCCCGCACATCACTATCCGTCTATCCAGAATGGAGGGCAACGATGCCTCCGTCAGCCGCTTCCGTGATCTTGCAGACCGTCCCCTGTTGCATATGTGCATCTCAGACAACGGCTGCGGCATGCCTGAAGATGTGCGCGAACGAGTATTTGAACCTTTTTTCACCACCAAGGAAAACGGCAAGGGCACCGGACTCGGTCTGCCGATGGTTTACGGCCAGATCCGCCAGCTGGGCGGCCGTATTGATGTGGAAAGCAGCCCGGGCAACGGCACGACGGTGCACATCTACCTGCCTGTTCAGCAACCGGAGATCAATCGTAGCAGTATCGAAGCCATCACCCATGGACATCGCGAAACCATCCTGATTATTGATGATGAAGAGATCTACCGTGAATCCAGTTGCGAGGTACTCTCCGAGCTGGGTTACCTGCCGCTGGCGGCCGCCAGCGGCGAAGAGGGCATCAGCATTTTTGCACAGCACAGGGAGACAATCAGCCTGGTCATCAGCGATATCATCATGCCCGGCATGAGCGGCCTGCAAACATTTCGACGCATCCGCAAGATCCGTCACGATGTACCGTTCCTGTTTATTACGGCCTATGATCAGACCCACCCGAATTCACCGGAACTGTATGAGAGCGGCTGTGAAGTTCTGGATAAGCCGTTCCGTATCGCCACACTCAGCCTGGCAATCGAGCGGGCTCTGCACCCGAACATACAACACTCCTAGCAAAAAAGCGGCTATTTATCCCCTGAGCAGAAACCCTATCGATCTTGCTGTCCCATCACTCCAGCACTCACCACCCCTTTTGGCCTGCCTGCCTGCAGGTGTACGCGGTGACGTTGAATAGAATCAATACAGCTCTCCAGTGCCTGAAAATCGATCGGTTTCTCAAGCAGCATGGCATGAGAGGAATTAATCTCATCCAGTAGTTGCAGGTCGGCATAACCGCTAATCACGATGATCGGCAGCACCTCATCCCGCCTGCGAATAGCTTGTATCAGATCGCGACCGTTCATCTCAGGCATGCAAACATCGGTAATCAACAGATCAAACGCTCCATGATCCTGACCGAACAACGCCAGCGCGCTTTTGCCATTGTCAGCCACTGTGACGTCACATCCGAATGAGGTGATGATCTCCGCCAGCAGCATGCGCAATGCAGCATCGTCATCGACGAGCAATACACGCAGGGGTCTACTCATGCCGGTACATAGCCTGCTTCTCCCTGTCACTGGCCAACAGCGTGCGTATTCCGGTCGAACGTGACACCTGATTCCGCTGGAACGCGGCACCCCATTCCGATTGAAGTCGGCACCTGATTCCGGTGAAGTC
>PFXI01000028.1:13207-20150 GCA_002791575.1 Zetaproteobacteria bacterium CG_4_9_14_3_um_filter_54_145
AGCACAGCCAGACCGCCCAGATCTACCGCATCAATATCGGCAATCACCAGATCCATATGATCGTGCAGCACCCGCTGATAAGCCTGTTTATCGCTGTGAACCAGATACACACACCAGTCGCTCTCTTCCAGCAGTGCCGCTATCTGATTCCCTGTAACAGCATCCGCAGCCAGGATCAGGTATTTTTTCAGGGGCAGCCGGGTCATGATCTGACAGGAGTTAAACTGAGCGTTCATCGTGCCCTGCATTCAGTCTCACAAAGAGCACGTTTCAAGCTGCAGTCCATCGCATCAAACGGAGCGGCTGCGCGCACAGATGCTGGAGGCTCTTCCGCCGGCACACCACCCTGCTCCTCCTGCTTGATATGCATAGGTATATCAGACATGACCTTTCCCCCTGTCAGGATCGATGCACCGCAAGAGCCATGGATCGAGCTATCGCCCTTCGCCATGCATCTGGTCTGATTGTAGAAGAGGCGCTGCCATACCGGTATCAGAATAACTCTGATCTTTGCCGCAACCGATCATGCGCGGTCACGGGCGCTTGCCGCTGCATCATGCCGGCTTACAGCTCATCCACGAGCTTGTATAACTCGCTGTTTTCCATGTCGATTCGCTTTATCAACAGATCCATCATCGCTCTGGTCTGAGCGATAAATTCAGCCGGATGCTTCTGGATCTGCAAGGCGTTCGGCCACTGTTTCTTATGGGCAGCTACAGCTTTTCCGAGACTGTCCATTTCAACATACAGCCGGCTTGCCGTTGATCTGATGCGCTCGTCCCTGTGCTCCAGCAACTTCGAATAAAGTGTATGATCTTCCATAATCAGATGCACCTTCAACTGACTTGCCAACTCGGTGAGCAAGCGATTGACCTTGCTTGCATCCTTTGAGAGTTCATCAACATGCAAATGCGCCAGCATCGTCGAAGCCAACGCTTGCAGATCATCATGCTGATCTCTGAAAAATCCTGTTTCACTCATCGTATCCTCCTTGCCTGCAATGATGCCAATGGTTGCGCGGCCGTTTCTGAGCATAGAGAGCACGTTTCATGCTTCTTAGCGCATCCTCACTCTATAAGCTTCAGCGTATCGACATGGGCTCTCAGGGCTTTGAAGTTCACCGGCTTCTCAAACAGCGTGGCTTTACTGGAGGCAATCTCGCCCAGCAGTTCCTGCTCGGCAAAACCGGTGATCGCGATGATCGGGATAGCGTGATCACGCACGCTGGCGGATCGCCTTAATGAGATCATTGCCATTCATCTCCGGCATGCATATATCGGTAATAAGCAGATCAAATGCGCCATCGGCCTGATCGAACAGCGTCAGCGCCCTTTTGCCATCCTCAGCATAGGTTACATCGAATCCAATGATACCCATCACCCTGCCGAGCATCATGCGAAAGGCATGGTCATCATCGGCCAGAAGTACTCGCCTGCTTTGCATCAATGGGCTTGCTGCCATCCCCGTCATAGTACCATCCTGATTGGGTTGTCCGGCCACGCACAGAGCAGCGTACTGAGCAAATATTACAACACTCCCCTCACACCTGCCGACAATGAAATGCTAATAAGCGCTATGCTGAGCCGATATAGGAATAAGTCTGATTTTTGTCATTCCGCCACCCGTTATGTTCAGGGTTTGCACTGTTAAGCGTGAAGGTCAACGGCATGCACCGCAACCTACGCAAAGGACGCAGAGGAAAGACAAAGTACAGGAACAGCGTCTCTGCACGCCCCTGATCAAGCCTGGGATTCAGGCGCGAGCGAGTCACTGTGAATGACAGGCGCTCTCTTTCATTATCCTGCTTTTCATCTGCGTTTTTACAGGTCCCTGTCGCGCGTCGGGGAGCACTTGTTCTGTGACGTGCAGGATGCACACGCCCCAGGGGAGCTTCTCTGGCTACGCCATTCTCATTCTGCGCAGGAGCGGCCGGTTCCAGCTTTTGACTTTCACACAAAGGTGCAAAGGAATCTGTAGCCACAACGCCCGCCTGCTCTTATCTCTTTCCTTCGTCTCCTTCATGGTGAATAGCTTATGACTCCGGAGCATGACTACCTTCTGCAAGGCAATGCATCACACCTTCCCCGCCAAGCCGCGAAGAGTCTTTTCATGACAGGTGCTGAACAGGCGTCAGTTAAACAAGAATGCCCATGCGGGCCGCGACCTGTGATAACTCAACAGATGTCGCGGCACCCAGTTTATCCATGATGTGCTTGCGGTGGGTGTAAACGGTCTTCTCACTCAGATGCAGTCTGCCTGCAACATCAATTACACTCAGCCCCTCGGTCAGCAATATGCATATCTCCAGCTCCCTTCTGGTCAGGGATGAGGTCAGTGATTTCTCCTGTTCACTGCTGCCCTTATCAGCAGGCAGCTTCACCCCCGCCTCCACATCGAGATAGCGCCCTCCCGCCATCACCTTGCGGATGGCTGAGATCAGCAGCCTTGCGCCGCTGCGTTTACAGATAAAGCCGTACGCGCCCAGTTGCATGGCGCGCTCGGCCACCATGCCGGCATGCATGCTGAGCATCAGGATGCGTGCCCGGGGGTGTTTAAGCAGGATACGTCGCATACTCTCAATGCCGCTGATATCAGGCAGGGAAACATCCATAATCACGACATCGGGGAGCAGGGCATCATAATCCTTACAGGCCTGTTTGCCCGTCTCCGATTCAACCACCACCTGCATCCCGGCATCCCCTTCCAACAGGTAGCGGAAGCCGATGCGCACAACTTCATGATCATCCACCAGCTGCACACGAATCATCTGATTGGCACTCACGGCTTGTCATCCAGCGGCATCAGGACCTCAACACGCACACCGTCACCGGGCACATGCGTCAGCAGGAAAGTGCCGCCCAGCGCGTGCACCCGTTCGCGCATACCGATAATACCCATACCGGCATGCAGCTGCGGATCTTGCATGCCTTGGCCGTTATCGCTGATTTCAACCTGAACCTGTGCGGCGCGCGCAGCATGTGCCGGTACAATCCTGACCACAACCTCCACCCGCTTCGCCTTGCCATGGCGAAAGGCATTGGTCAGAGCCTCCTGTACCAGCCGGTAGATGGTAATGGCATGCATCTCACCCAGCCGGTCTATCTCCCCATCTATGCGCAACGGACAATCAATAATACCCTGTTTGTTCCACTGCCCCGTCAGTTCCGTCAGCGCGGCAGCAAGACCCAGCGCATCCAGAGTCGCCGGGCGCAAGCGCAACAGCGTGGCATGGCTGGCATCAAACGATGCTCTGGTATCACGTACGATCTCTTCGGCAATGCTGCGCAGGCGCCGATCCTCCGCATGTTTGACAATATACTCCGCGCGCGCATCAATACTGGTCAATAACTGGCCCAGCTCATCATGCAGGTCACGTGCCAGCAGACGACGCTCCTCTTCCTGCACCTGCATCAACTGCCGCATCAGCGCACGGTTCTGCTGCAAAAGCAGATCCCGCGCCTGCTCGGCCTGCTTCTCAACGGTGATATCCTGCACCGTGCCGATAGAGCTCAGTGGTGTACCATCCGGGGCAAATGTTGATTCACATTGCTCATGAACCCATTTGATTCGCCCGTCCGCAAACAACAGGCGGTGTTCAATGCTATAGGGCCTGCGTGTCTGCAATGAGTGTTTGTAGGTGCTATCCAGCAGTTCACGCTCTTGCGGATGTACCATAGCCAGAAATGCCTCGTAAGAGGCCGCGAACTGCTCCGGATCTACCTCGAAGAGGCGAAACACCTCATCGGACCACTGCAAGCGACCCGTCGCCATATCCAGCTCCCAGTGCCCGATATGGGCCAGACGCTGCGCCAGATTCAGCCTCTCCTCACTCAAGCGGAGCGCCTCCTCGGCCTGCTTGCGCGCGGTGATGTTGCGTACAATGCCCTCCACTCCGATCGCCTGTTTGTCTGCATCGAACAGCAAATAGCTGGAGACCGATGCCGTTCGGGGCGAGCCGTCCTTATGCACCAACCTGACCTCGAAATCATTCACCTGCCCCTGCTGTTGCAACAGATCGAGCAGCTGCTTGCGTTGCACCGGATCGGCATAAAAATCGGACATAGGCCTGCCCAGAAGTTCCTCCTGCGTATAACCTGTTTGAGGCAGGCAGGAGGGACTGACAAATGCTATATGGCCGCTCATATCGGTGTTATAATAAATATCCACCATATTTTCAAACAGACGACGGTACTGAGCCTCCTGTTGGATCAACTCCTGCTCGGCTCTATGACGTTCACTGATATCGGTAATGGCGATACGTACTGTCACCTGGCCATCATCATACGTGCGTAGACAGTCCATCCGGGTGAACAGCATCGATCCGTCGCGGCGCATCAGCGATATCTCGCAGGCTCCCCGGCTATGCTGCCTGAGCAGCTGAACAATATGCCGGTACCATTGATCGCAATCCTGCGGCGCAACAAAAGATGAAAAACGCTGCTGAATCAGCGCACGGCGATCCAGACCGAGCATATCAGCCAGCCTGAGATTAACCTGCCGGATGATCCCCTTGTCGCTGATGCTGGCATAGCCGACAGGAGCAAAATCAAACAGATCGGTCATTTGATCCCGCGCATCGGTCAGCGCGCGCTCGGCCTGCCGCAACGCTTCGTTCTGCATCTCCAGTTCGATCTGGTGGCTGCGCAACTCATGGATCAGGTTGCGCGTATCCGGTGTGGAAAGATCCGGTAAACAGTCACCTGTTGCAGTCTGCTGGCGAAAATCGCCTGCGCTGCCTGTTTTTCCCGTCAAGGCTCAGCCACCCTTCGGCGCAGATGAGAGCATGGCGCGAATATTGCGGTTGAGTTCCTGCACAGGCACCGGCTTACACAGTGCTATGGTGCCGGGCAGGCGATCCGCCTCGCTGAGCACATGCTCCACACCATAGCCGGTGAAAAAGATGATCGGCATTTCCGGGCAGAGCTTGCGCATCTCCCGGGCCGCTGGCAGCCCCCCCATATTGGGCATGATAATATCCAGAATCACCAGATCGATGTCGGCCTGCTGCTCCCTGAACAGCGCCAGAGCCTGCTCTCCGTCGCCCGCCTCAATCACCTTATAGCCCTGCACATGCAACAGCTTGCTCATGACAGTACGTACCGCGGCCTCATCATCCACCAGCAGTATGGTCTCTCCCCGGCCACGCTCGACAGGTTCAATCGCTTCATCTGCAGGCATTGTCGCCCCGTCCTGACAGAGTGGCAGGTAGATGTGAAAGGTGCTCCCCTCATTGACCCGGCTCTCCACATCAATCGCACCACGGTGGGTCTGTACCGCGCCAAAGACCATCGCCAGTCCCAGACCGCTGCCTTTGCCCACAGGCTTGGTGGTAAAGTAGGGTTCGAACAGGTGCTTCAGGTTCAGCGCGGGAATACCAAAACCATTATCCGTGACGCTGAGTCGGGCAAAATGCCTGCTATCCACTTCCGGGTGCCGCAGCAGAAACGCCTGCCCGGCCTCGAATGCGGAGAGTGAAACGGTGATGGCGGGCTGCTCGGCATAGACAATCGCATCCCGGGCATTACCAACCAGATTCATCAGAATCTGTTGTACCTGCGTCGCATCACCGCGGATATACAGAGCCTCACTGCATATCTGATCCGCCAGATCGATATTGGCAGGCACGGAGATGCGGATCAGCTTGAGTGCCTCCTTGAGAAAGGCGGTCAAATTGAACGGGGCAATATGAACAATGCCCTTGCGCGCAAAAATCAGCAGCTGGGCAATCAGATCCGCCGCGCGAAAACACTGCTTTTCCACATCTTCTATCTGGCCGGCAATATCCGGCAAGCCTTCCGCATCGAGCCTGACCAGATAGAGGCCGCCGGTGATGGCTGCCAGCATATTATTAAAATCGTGGGCGATGCCGCCGACCAGTGTACCGACCGCCTCCATCTTCTGCGACTGCAGCAACTGCCCTTCCAGCGAGATCTGCTCGCTGATATCCGCATAGACAGCGCAGTAGTGTGCGATATCGCCATCCGATCCCCTGATGGCGGTGATTTGCAGCCGCTCCGGATAGATCTCACCGTTTTTGCGCCTGTTCCAGACCTTGCCCAGCCACTCGCCGCTGTTGTTTATCTTTGACCACATCTGCTTGTAAAAGTGTCTGTCATGACGGCCGGAGTGTAACAGGGAAGGCTTCTTGCCGATCACCGCGTTATGGCTGTAGCCACTGCTGAGGGTGAAGGCGCGGTTCACATATTCGATCACTCCGTCGGCATCGGTGATCATGATGCCTTCGCCCGCCTGCCCGATCACGTGCATCAACTCAGATGCGCGCTCTTCGGCTTTCTTCTGCTCGCTGATATCGGAGATAACCATGCGCAGTGATTCGCCGCTCGCATCCGGCTGCTGGCACGGCAAGCTTTCAAGACGTATCCAGAATGGCTGACCAGCGGCTTTATGCAGTCGCAACACAGCGCTCTGTCGCTGCCCTGCAGCAACCACGGCTTTGCGATGCATGTAGTAGATAGCCTGATCATCACTCACCACGAAGGTTGAAAAAGGTTGCTTCAGAAGCCCTTTTCGATCCACACCGAGCATCCCGGCCAGCGTCATATTCGCTTGCAGGATAAGTCCCTTGTCATTGACACTGACATAGCCGACCGGGGCAAAATCATACAGATCGGCAAAGCGATCCCGCGATGCGGTCAGCGCCAGTTCAGCCCGGCACAGCTCTTCGTTCTGCATCTCCAGCTCGAGCTGATGTGTGCGCAGCTCATGGATCAGCGCCTGCATATCGTGCGCCTGCTCGATCTGCGCCGATGCTTCCATACGGGCGAGACGCTCCTCCGCCCGCTGGCGCAGCTCCTGCGGGTCGTGGTCGTCCTCGCTCACCCATCAACCTCTAACCTGAATAATTCATAAAAAGAGGTGAGCCCCGCCTAACCCATTGATATAATGGTGGTTCCGCAACCCGTGCTTCGGACGAAGCAAGCCA
>PFXI01000057.1:0-2100 GCA_002791575.1 Zetaproteobacteria bacterium CG_4_9_14_3_um_filter_54_145
TGGCTTGCTTCGTCCGAAGCACGGGTTGCGGAACCACCATTATATCAATGGGTTAGGCGGGGCTCACCTCTTTTTATGAATTATTCAGGCTAACTACCCGGGTGATGTTTGCTTGAATGGCGATGCTGTCGAGCCAGCGGAAATCATCTACCAGCGCATCCTCGAGTGCAGATATATTGCCCTCGAAGGAGTTGGAAACAAAATCCATAAAGCCGCTTCTGTTTTTATGCGTATAAGCATCGAGCATTTTACGGAACGTATCTTTGGCTTCGGCTGTACCATTGATGGACAGAACCAATAGATGAAAATCATTTTCTTCGGCGCCGGTGGAAACGCCGGTAGTGCTGATTGCGCGTATCTGAAACAGGTAATCACGACCCATTTCGGGTTTGAATTCCCACGTGAACATCCCCCGGTCATCCAGTTTTGCCGCTTCCCACTTCTTACCTTCATCGATTGATATTTCCACCAGGCCTATATCACCACGGCCTACCTGGGCCTGTCCGCGCACAACAATAGATCCGCTTTGTAAATCATCGGGGCTAAGCACTATGCCGTCATCCAGTCGGGCAGAATCCAGACTATTGAACTGGAGGCTGGTAAAATATGGTTCGGAACTTTCACGGCCGAATTCCCACCATGCGGCGTGGGCACTGATGTTGGGCAGGAACAAGATCAGCAATAAAATTATTGTTTTTAGCGATTTCATATTATTCACCTCATGTCGCAGATCTATTTCTTCAACTTCCAGTTGATTAATACCTGAAGCAATCCTTCTCTGTAATTACGCGTGACATCATCAAATCGATAGTCGTTGAGGCTGTACTCGGACCTGATCGATCCCCCGTGCAATATCTTGGGCGCTACCGTAAAATAGAACAATCCGCGATTTTGTCTGGATCCGGAACCAGCCACAGTCACTCTGTTGCTTCCCAGATCATAGCTGGCTCCCAGTTCATTTCCATCCGAACCGTTGGCCCTTAGAGACACCCGCAACATATCCGAAACGTCAAACTTTTCCGTGGTCGGGTTCTGTAACTCCTGCCTGCCAAAATCAAGATCCCCGCTCAATTTCCATTCACCTATATTGTATCCACGGTGGCCCACGGAAAGATGATACAGGTTATTTGATAAATAGGTATTAGACACCCCTGATTTATCTTTATTCAGCAGTCGTTCGTAGTCTAAAGTGTAATTCAATGCATTATTGAAGGCGCGATCTTTATATTTGAGTCGTAAACGGTGTGATCGGCCAGTTGATGATCCATCATCAGTCAGTTTGGACCTGCTTCGGGCGGAAATCGTCAGGGCGGAAGCCCTGCTCCCGAACAGATGACGGCGTATAATGCCGGCCTCAGTAGTTTCGTAGCGAGTTCTGGTGGATAACTGCTTGCTCAGGTTGTTGTAAAATTGGTCGTAATTACCAAAGAGTTGCCATTGCCTGTCCAGGCGCCAGTCGGCGCGTGCATTGTACCGCACCCTGTCGGGCGTAGCTCCGCCACCTAAAGTGATGAAATTTGACGTAACCTGCTCCACGTTACCATTGAGGCTGAAGGCCCGGAATCTCCCTCGAAAGACTATCCGGTTGGCTGACCCCCGGAGAGACTGGCTGGTACTGGTATATGGTAACAACCTGGTACGGCTGAATGCATGCTCTCCTGATAATACCATGCCTGCACTTCTGTATTCCCAATCAAAAGCAGGCAGTATCTGGCGATAGACATTCGATGTTCCTCGCTTTGAGTCACCCGCCCGATCCGCAACCTGAGCGAAGTTGGCTCCCACGGTCAGGTCGTCGGTAGCGCCCTGCACGCGAATCCCGCCACCGAACCGATCCATAGGTTCATCGACGCGTGAGTTGAGAAACAGGTATGCCCACTGTCCATCAAATGTACCATAGGTCGTTCGCACATAGTTCCTGTCGTCTCCGAAATTGTGCTGGAACCCGACGCCCTTGATACCTTTCATCATGGAATAAGAAGACAAGTTGGCAAACACATCTCCTCAGGGCAATCGCATTAAAATCATGAGCAGCCATTGGTTGCAAAAATGGTTATTTCGACAATAACAGATTAAATTTGGTTAAGACGGAGTGAGTGT
>PFXI01000057.1:2112-14586 GCA_002791575.1 Zetaproteobacteria bacterium CG_4_9_14_3_um_filter_54_145
CAATAATGAACCATTCCAGTTGCCCAGCGGAAGGTCCAGAATCTGAATGTCCGATTCATGATAAATGCGGGCTTTCGGATCATAGAAGCTTTGCGCCTTACCAGGGCCGGTTATTGTGTAATTCAATAACGCAGTTCTGTTATCTACCTGATATGTTGTTTCAGCGATTGCAGAGCTAAATGATAACAAAAAGACTGCAGAAGCCAGTGTTATATTTCTACAAACCGGCATAAATTTCACGCGTCCTCCAGCGTATACTGTACCCGCATATTTATAAATTCAGTAGCGAGTTGATTATAGAAGAAGCCCTAAATAAATCAAGGGATATTTCTGGCAAGAGAGCCAGCTGAGACCTTCTTGGTTACGGCCGTAATTGCGCCCTCCGGGCATCGTTTTGCCCCGGCTTTTGTAGGCGGCCTGCGCCATTTGGGAAGAAGGGACGGACCATCGGGGTTTGAGTTATAGCCTGTCTGTGCCAGCCTTCGGTCCATGTTTCAAATGAGCTGTTTATATCAGGAGTGTATGGAATGCGTGTGATCGGATGGCTGCTGCTCTCTCTGCTACTGGCAGCGTGCTCTATGCAGCAGGGGGCACTCACCGGGGCGGACAAGGCACCCGAATTCAGGAAGAGCAGTTGGCAGGCACTGCCGGAGTGGCGTCATGTGCAGCTCTCATCATCGCTGGATGCCTTGCGGCAGGGCTGTGTGTCGCTGGCAAACAGGGACGAGTGGCAGCAGGTATGTGCCGAGGCGGCACTGCTGGATGCGGAGAACAGTGATGGGCTCCACCGCTTCTTTGAAAGCCATTTTACGCCGTATCAATTGCGCAATGGTGATGGCAGTGCAGAAGGATTGATTACCGGTTACTACGAACCGTTGCTCTATGGCAGCCGGGAGAAGAGTGAGCGGTTCCGCTATCCGGTATTCGGGGTGCCGGATGACCTGATGATTGTCGATCTGAGCAATCTCTATCCGCAACTTAAAGGCATGCGGCTGCGCGGCCGTATCGAGGGCAGGAGGATCGTGCCCTATTACGACCGGGCCGACATTGATGCCGGGCATGCACCAGCCGACAAGGTGTTACTCTGGGTCGATGATGATATCAGCCTCTTCTTTTTACAGGTGCAGGGATCAGGCCGCGTTGAACTGCCGGATGGTAGCATCGTCAAACTCGGTTATGCGGATCAGAACGGGCATCCCTATGCTTCGATCGGCAAGACCCTGATCGATATGGGTGAGATGACACTTGAGCAGGTAACCCTGCAGAGTATTCGCCAGTGGGGCCTGGACCACCCGGATCGGTTGGCAACGTTGCTGAACAGCAATCCCAGCTATGTGTTTTTCCGCGAAATGCCTGATGCATTGCAATCGGCAGTCGGCGCGATGGGGGTGCCGCTGACCGCGGGTTACAGCATGGCGGTGGATAAACGCGTTATCGGCCTGGGGATGCCGGTATTTCTTGCTACCACCTGGCCGGGAACAGAGGAGCCATTGCATCGCCTTATGCTGGCGCAGGATACCGGTGGCGCCATCAAAGGGACGATACGCGGCGATTTCTTCTGGGGCTTTGGTGAAGAGGCCGGTAAACAGGCCGGCAAGATGAAGCAGAAGGGGCGGATGTGGGTACTCTTTCCCGGAGGCTTGAAGCCGCAAACCCTGGCAATCAAACACTGATCTGCGACTGCCGCATGCATTAGCGGCAGTAGCCGGGAAGCCCGATTATACGGCCCAGGCTTGCATCATGACTGATCGGTATCACAGGGCTTATCGTTTTGGCTTACTTTGTGCTAGAAATCATCTATGGAATCATTCTCCCAATGGCGACCGCACCCCTGGCACGGGCTGGATATCGGAGCCGAACCGCCGCGGCGGGTACATGCCTATATCGAAATCAGTCCTTTTGATACGGTAAAATTTGAAGTGGATAAGAAATCGGGTTATCTGCGTGTGGATCGCTCGGTGCGTTCATCCTCACAGCACCCCGCACTCTATGGCTTTATCCCGCGCACGCTCTGTGCTGGCCGCGTTGGTGCGCTGATGCCGGATGCCCTGCGTGGTGACGGTGACCCGCTGGATATTTGCGTGATTTCCGAGCGGCCTATTTCGCGTATTGAAATTCTCGTCAATGCACGTGTGGTCGGCGGCTTGCCGATGTGCGACCATGGTGAGGCGGACGATAAAATTATTGCCGTGATCGAAGATGATCCGTTCTGGTCAAAGATAGATGATCTCTCTGAATTGCCACCGGCAATTGTTGATCGGCTGCTGCACTATTTTCTCACCTACAAGTTTGAGCCGAACAAGCCGCAGCGGGTATCGATCGGCAAGCCGTATGGTTTCGAACATGCAACCAGAGTGATTGAGGCTGCGATGGCCGACTATGCCGATGCATATGGTGCCCATCCTGAACGGCGCAAGATTGTACCCTGAGTACGTAGTAAGCCTGCGGGCAAAGTGATGTCAAAAAGAGCTGCGAACCTGAATAGCTTCGCCGTATTGCTGGAGCGGCGAGTCTGGCTGACGCCGGTTTTACTGTCGGCGCTGCTGCTATGTGCCGATTATAGTTATCTGCTGTTTCATACGCTGGCCGAGCTGTTTTCCATCACTGTCGGTGTGCTGATGTTCGTGGTTGCAATGTACACCTATAAGCATGTGCGCGATTACTTCATCATGTTTCTGGCTACAGGTTATTTCTGGGTCGCCGGGATGGATCTGGTTCACACGCTGCTCTACAAAGGTATGGCCATCTATCCGGTTGATCTGGCCAATCATTCAACCCAGTTCTGGATTGCCAACCGTTATTTTGAGTCACTGCTGCTGCTTTCGGCACCGTTCCTGGGCAGTCGCTGGCTGGGTAACCGATCCAGATTTATAGTTTTCGGACTGATCGCCAGCACAATTTATGCCTTGATCATGAGCGGATATTTTCCTGATGCCTATCTCGAGGGTGAGGGGCTAACCCGTTTCAAGATCATCAGTGAATATATCATATGCCTGATCCTTGTCCTGGCCCTGATCAATTTGTACTACCATCAGGATCAACTTAAGCCGGGTATTTTTCCGTTTTTGACGGTCTCCATTGTGCTGACGATTTTTGCCGAGCTGGCCTTTACCAATTATATTAGTGTTTATGGTCCGGCAAATTTTCTGGGTCACATTTTCAAGCTGTTCTCCTTCTGGCTGATTCTCTATTCGATCGTGCGCAGCAGCTTGCAGGATCCGTATGAGGCCCTGGATGATTCGCGCGCCCTGCTGCAGGGTTTGAGGGACAGCATTCCGGACCTTATATTCTATAAGGACATCCATGGTGTTTATCTGGGCTGTAATCAGGCATTTTGTCAGCTTATCGGTAAAGAATCGGAGGCGGATGTTATAGGGGTCACCGACTTTGATCTCTTTGATGCGGAGCTGGCTCGGTTTTTTCGCGATAAGGATAGTGAGATGCTTGAGTCAGGCATCTCACAACAGAATGATGAATGGGTAACCTACCCCGATGGTTCCAAAAAATTGCTCGATACGCTGAAAACGCCGTTTCGGGATAGGGCCGGCAAGGTGATCGGCCTGATTGGCATCAGCCGCGATATTACCGGTACCAGACTGGCTGAAGGTAGGCTGCGAAAGCTGTCACAGGCCGTTGAACAGGCCGTTGAAGCGATGATGATTACCGACAACAACGGCACTATCGAGTATACGAATCCGGCGTTCACGCGTTTGACCGGATATACGGCTGATGAGGTGCTGGGGGAAAACCCCAGAGTACTGAAAAGCGGGAAGCAGAATGGGAGTCTCTATCCCGCAATGCTGACGATCTCACCGATGCTCGATGACAAGGGTGAGATTACAAGCTATATCGGTATCCAGCAGGACCTGTCCGAGTACGAAATGCTGGAGGGGCAGTTCTATCAGTCGCAGAAGATGGAGGCTGTAGGCACGCTGGTTGGCGGCATTGCCCACGATTTCAATAACACGCTGGCCGGCATTACCGGCAATTTGTACATGGCCAAACGATCTGCGGCAGCGCTGCCGGATGTTGTGAGCAGATTAACCAGTGTCGAGCGGCTCTCTTTCCGTGCTTCAGAGATGATTCAGCAGCTACTCACCTTCTCCCGCAAGGGGACGGTGCAGATGAATCCCATCGCTATTGCCCCGTTCCTTAAAGAGGTAATCAAACTGCAGCAGGTCACGGTGCCCGAGAATATCAGCCTGACATACCATGTCCGGGATATCTCACAGATGGTCAACGGGGATATTAACCTGCTGCAACAGGTGCTGATCAATCTGATCAACAATGCCCGCGATGCGGTTGAACATGCGGAAAATCCGTCGATATGGATTGAACTGGAGCAGATACCTGTTGACGATCTGTTTCTCGGGCAATATCCCGACAGCACTGCCACCGAGCTTGCACGTATCACTGTGCGTGACAACGGACGTGGTATGACACCGGAGGTGGTAGAGCATATTTTCGAACCGTTTTTTACCACCAAAGGCGTGGGCAGAGGCACGGGGCTGGGGCTCTCCATGGTGTTCGGTGCGGTTCAGTCGCATGGCGGAGCCATCCGGGTGGATTCGCAGCCGGGGCAGGGCACGACATTTCATCTCTATCTGCCACTGGGGCAGATCCCTGATACGGGTGAGCTGCATGCTGCAGGTGAATCGGCGCTACGTGGGCGTGGCGAAACGATATTGCTGGTAGATGATGAAGCTGAGGTGCTTACCATCGGCAAGGATGTGTTGGAGAGCCTCGGCTATCATGTGCTGACAGCAACGGACGGGCTGGAAGCTATCGATATGTATACGGCTCACCGGGATGAGATCGACCTGCTTATTTTGGATGTGGTGATGCCGAATATGGGCGGGGTGCCGGCACTGCAGCAGATTCAGGAACTGAACCCTGATGTTAAAGCACTGTTTGCAACCGGATATGACAAGAACAACACACTGGTTCAGGACGGCCATATCAGCCCTGACATGATGATCAGCAAACCCTACTCCATCGCGCAGCTAAGCCAGGCCATCCGTGCAATACTGGAGCGATAGGGGAGTGCCGCTGCTTAAAACACGCGTATTGACCGCCATTCATGGTGGCCACGTGTGAGCATGCCTTCGGCTACCCCGGGCAGGCCACAAGCCTATGCATCCGAATGAACCGGATGTCGCCCGGCACAGCCGGGGATTGAGACGCGGTGATGTTGTCGAGCTGATCGTGCAGCGCGTGCCCCGTTCGACGCCCTGTTAAACAGAACGACAAGGTGTAATACGCTTGACCTATTGCTTGCATAGTTTTCCTGAAGGTAGACAGGGGGGATCCTATGCAGGAACAAGCTGAAGTTGTGAAGATCATCGGGTTTTCAGGCGGGGATCATATATTTCCTTCGCCACCGGATAGTAGTGATGGCATAGGTGAAGACCTTTTTATGGCGGAGATGGATGCCATCATGGCGGCGTGGACGCCTAAGCCTCCATCCGAAGGCTGGCGACTCCATAAGAAAGAGTGGTTTTGTGAAAATAATTGTCTGAGTTGTGATATGAGTGACCCTGTGTCGAAATCATGTCGCAAGAATGGCATCAATATGGTTAGCCATTGGGTGAAATCGCACCCCTGCTAACAGGGGTGATCGATGGGCGCTGTGCTATGGCAGCCAGTGAAAAGGGGTGGTGGTCTGCGTCAGCTCGCTTTTGTGATCGCCGCGCCAGATCAGCCAGGCGCGCGGTTGTCTCTCCGCTGTGCCTGCATGGGCATCGATGGCCGACTTCTCTGCCGGTTCGCTCTTGAGATCAATATGCAGCCGGAATGAGGGACGCACGCCGGGGGCTCCGCCGCCGAATGCCAGGTCACCGAAATCAATCGCACTGCCGCTCTGTTTCAGCAATACAGGATAACGGGCGAACCACTGGTAAAATGCCGTGCCCGGCAGCCCTTCGGCCGCTTTTACCGTCTGCATCGCGGGCAGTTGCTGCCAGGATAGGTGATCCGGGTTGCTGATCCGGGTCGACAGCAGGCCGGTGACAAAAGCTTCGTCGAACAGGTGCGCTGTGCCGGTGAATCCGGGCTTCAGATTGACCGATGCGCGGGCATAATAATCGGGGTAGATGGCGATCAACTGCCAGTTGAAGGGAGAGAAGGCCAGCGGTAGCGCATTGTACGCCGTGGCCCCCGGTTGCTCTGTGCGGGCCAGATCAATCGCCTGCTGTTGATTGCTGTAAACCAGACCCAGATAGCCGAACATCAATGCCAGACTCAATATACCCAGCTTTCGCTTCTGCTGTTTCCAGATAAAACCAGCCAGCAGCGGCAGCAGCAGGCAGGCGGTAAACAGCGGGTCGATAATGAACAGCAGATCCAGTGAGGCGCGCCAGTCGGAGACGGGGGCAAAGAGCATCGTGCCGAAGGTTGTGATCAGATCCAGCCCGATGTGCATCAGCAGGGCAAGCCCTATCATCCACGGCATGGCCGGGTTCTGCCTGATTCGTGTTGAGGAGAGGCTGAACACCAGCCAGCCCCACAGCGGCAGCATCAGCAGTGAGTGAGTCAGTCCGCGGTGGTGTTGCAGGTAGAGCGTATCGGAGAAGAGGCGCAGCACGATATCGGCATCCGGCGGCATGGTCAGCAGGATCAGGAAGAGTGTTTGCGTGCGCGGCAGCCGCGTGCGTGGAAAGGCACGAGCGAGGGCCGCTCCCGAAATGGCGTGGGTTAGCGGGTCCAGCGGGGGATATCCTGCAGTAGTGCCGCCCAGTTATCGCCGGGGGTGATGCGGCCGCCGCAAACACTGTGGGCTGCGCCGGTAACGGCTGACAGGGTATTGTGCTCCCCGCTTAATGTTGATCTGGCGAGAATGGCAAAGCTGACAGCTTCAACCGCCTGAGCGGGCATGCCTGCCTGATCGGTCGTGATGACTTCGGCGGGAGCCAATACCTTACCCAGCTCCTGCAACAGGTGAGGGTTGCGCGCGCCGCCACCGCAGATCAGCCAGCGCTGTGGCAGGCGTGGAAGGAACTGGCGGCTGGCAGCAACGCTGTCGGTGGTAAAGTGGCAGGCGGTGGCCAGCCGGTCACTGTCGCTGATCTCCGGCCAGGCCAGTATGCGTTGTACAATCTCATCACCGAATGCCTCGCGGCCGGTCGATTTGGGGGGCGTGCGGTGCAGATAGGGGTGCTGCATCAAGGCGTGTAGCAAGGGCAGGCGGACGCAGCCCCCGGCCGCCACTGCTCCGTCCCTATCATAGTTTTTTTGTCCATCGGTAATGGCCAGCATCAGGCCATCCATAATCATATTGCCGGGGCCGGTGTCAAAACCGGTGGTTCGGCCATCAGCACCCAGCCAGGTGATATTGGCAATGCCGCCGATGTTCAATACAGCCGTATCGCTGTCGGTGGTGCTGAACAGTGCCCGGTGGGCAAACGGGACGAGCGGGGCGCCTTCGCCACCCGCCGCAATATCGCGACTGCGAAAATCGGAGATGGTGGTAATGCCGGTGCGCTCGGCAATCGTGGCGGCACAGCCAATCTGAACGGTAAACGGGTGGGCAGCAGTCGGTCGGTGGCGAATAGTCTGGCCGTGACAGCCGATGGCGCTGATATCGGCGGCTTTCAATCCGGCAGCATGAATGGCGGCCAGGGCGGCATCGGCATAGGCATGGCCGAGTTGGCGGTCCAGCTCGCCCACGCGATCCACCTCGTTATTGCCGGGTTCTGCCAGAGAGAGGATAGCCGCGCGCAACGGCTCAGCCATCGGATACTCCGAAAAGCGGATCAGTTCAGGCTTGCCTCCTGCCTGCCTGACAAAGCGCACTATGGCAATATCGATGCCATCGGCAGATGTGCCGGACATGATGCCCAGGATCAGAGGGGTACGATCAATGCCTGTGGTCATATCGAGGGGCTTTTCCCCGCTTTCTGGATGACCTCATATTCCCGCTGGATGATATAGCGGAATGTTTGGCTGACAGATGCATAATCCACCACGTCAACACGGTATGGTAAATCGGATTCGGCAAAGGCCTCCTTCAATTCTGCCATGAGGGCTGTATCCATGGGTGCTTCGGCAATGATTGCCAGATCAATGTCGGAAAAAGGTTTCAATGCTCTTTCATGCACACGAGAGCCAAAGGCCCATACTTCACATTCAGGGATGAGTGTGGCCAATATTTTCCGGACTATGGCCATATCGGTATCGCTTAATTTCACTGCGCGTTCCGCTTTTGTAGCGCTGCAAGCAAGCATTGTGCATCGGGTAGAAAAGCAACAGCCACTTGATAAACAGTTAGTGCGACTTCCTCGTTATAGGTATGCGAGGTCAAGTTTCTTTTTTCACGGTAGTTAAACCAGGCGAGAGGGTCGTCAATCAGTCCTCGTTCCGCTCCTGCTCGAATCATCTCCCGGAAACTCATTGCATCTATGGATTCGGGTGATGGGTCATCCAATTCCAGACGACGCTTGAGCATCTTCCAGCACAGTTCGTAACTATATTCAAAGCGCTGAATAACGCTGTCTCTGAGCATATCATCAGGCTGTTCTCGTTCTGTGCGCTCAACAGCGAACGCCAGGCTACTCAGTGCTTTTTGTAAGGAACTTAAATCGAGTGACTGAGACATGTTACCACCTTGGTGCTGTTTTGATTTTGAGCGCGTGATTGGACGGAATACTCATTCCGCGACCACAATCATGACAGAGTTTACTGTCCATTTTTACAAAACCCGGTGACAGTGGCACATTACTGATCTCCTAATGACAGTATATATTCAATATTGGTCGTAGTGACCGCCAAGAGCAAATATATAAACATGGTCGTCATCGTATTTGTAAATAACACGATCCTTCTGGCTGATTCTGCGGGACCATAAGCCGGAGAGATTATGTTTCAATGGCTCCGGTTTTCCTGTGCCAAAGGCAGGGTCATCACGAAGCATTTCTTTTAATAATCTGCAAAGCGACTTATGAAGTCTCTGATCTTTCCGTCTCAGTTCTTCATATGCCGCCCAAGTGTTGCCTTCAAATACGAATGATCTCATCAATCTCACCGGCAGTTGGCGTATAACCATTTCGGTTTACATGGGTAGCCAGTGACGCGGAGATTTGCTGCATTAGGCTGTTGTTCTGTAATACAAATAACGTCTCCTGCTCGCGCTCCCAGTCTTCAGCTCCAATAACAACAAATGCTTCACCGCTGCGACGAGTTACCTTGAGTGGATGGTGTCCTGAGACCACCTCCTCTACAAAGGTTCTTATATTATCTCTGAATTTATTTACGCTTATGCTATCCAATTTATTGCCACCTGAATGTGTACGGGGATGCCGTACATCCTGGGGACATGCCCCTAGGATGCAACTCATACCGCATCGTGCCTCAAGGTCATCGACAACGATGCGAATTGGATACTGCTGTGTATTCGATTGCCCTTCTCTGCTTAAATAAGCGGAGTCAACGGAGTCAATAACAATATCGTTTAGAATGCCTGCGGTTTGGTTACAGGCTCTTCTGTTTCAGCGGCGTCCGGTGTGGCTGCAGGTGCATCCTCAGGGGTCACTGTGCTGTCTGCAGGTGCGGTAGCGGGCTCTGCAGGCGCATCCTGTGCGCTGGTCTCCGGCGTAGTCTCATCAGCCGGTGCGGCCTCTGCAGGAGCGGTTGCATCTGCGGCTGGAGCTTCGTCAGGTGCTGCCTCTGTGTCAGGGCTGACCGGGAAATCTTCAGGCACGGCTGCTTCTTCGCTGGCCGGCGAGATGATCTCATGCAGCATGGTTTCGATTTCAGCCAGTTTGGCGCGGGTAGCCGTTGTCGCCATGTCGCCGATCTCCTGTACATTCTCGAGCGCTTTTTGCAGCTTGGTGTGAATCAGGTTCTCACGATTGCTTTGCACATCGGCACCCAGCTGGTTCAGTTGCGTGTTAATAGATGTTACCTGCTCCTCGATATTGGTCAGGCGATCCTGCACCTGCATATCAGCAGTGTGATTGGGGCCTGTTACCAGTGCGTACACGGCAATCACAATGGCGATACCCGCGACGATCAATGATGTGTGCGGACCACAACAGCTGGCGCATTTGCTCTTGCACGCTGCGGCTTCAGTTGTCGGATTCGACGGTGTAGTGGTATCTGATTCGGTCGTGTTCATGATCTCTCCTGGATGAATATAGTCCGTGCAGGCCGCGGTGCTGACTCTGCCACAGCATTCTTGCACCATGCGCCGTGGTTGCCAATGGCCGGAGTATGCGCAGATGCAAGGGGCGGTCTGTGACCTCTGTTGCAGATATGATGACCGGTAATGGCGAATTGCTGCCGGTTTTGCCATCATGCGCCGCAGTCGCTGAAGGCCGGCTGCATGCGTGCGCGCCAGGATGGAGCCGATCGGTGTTGGGGGATATATGAATATTGAAGAACAGTTGGCGTTGCTGAGTCGTGGTACATTGGAAATTCTGCCGGCGGGCACTCTGGCGGCAAAGCTGAAGCTGGCCGCCAAAGAGGGGCGCCCCCTGCGTGTGAAGGCCGGTTTTGACCCGACAGCCCCCGATCTGCATCTGGGCCATACCGTGCTGCTGGAAAAGCTGAGGCAGTTTCAGCACTGCGGCCATCAGGTGATATTCCTGATCGGTGATTTTACCGGCACGATTGGTGATCCGACCGGCAAAAATGAAACGCGTCCGCCATTGACCCACGATGAAGTGCTGCTTAATGCCGAAAGCTATAAAGAGCAGGTGTTCAAGATCCTGGATCCGAAACAGACCGAGGTGCGTTTTAACTCGGAGTGGCTGGGACAATTGACGGCTGCCGACCTGATCCGTATCGCCGGCAAGGCGACAGTTGCGCGCATGCTTGAGCGCGATGATTTTGAAAAACGTTATAAGGGTGGGCAATCCATTGCCATTCACGAGTTTCTCTATCCGCTGGTGCAGGGCTATGACTCGGTAGCACTCGATGCCGATGTGGAGCTGGGCGGTAATGACCAGAAGTTCAACCTGCTGATGGGGCGTCAGTTGCAGGGAGCCTATGGTAAATCGCAGCAGGTGATCATGACAATGCCGCTGCTGGAAGGGCTCGACGGCATCAACAAGATGTCCAAATCGCTGCATAATTATGTCGGCGTGGCTGAGCCTGGCAAAGAGCAGTTCGGTAAACTGATGAGCGTCTCCGATGAGTTAATGTATAAATACTATGAGTTGCTGACCGATGTGGATATGGATGAAGTCAAAGCCACGCACCCGATGGAGGCCAAGAAGGCGCTGGCGGCTTTGATCGTTGAGCGCTTCCACGGCGAGGGTGCGGGGAAACAGGCGCGCGAGGGCTTTGAGTCCCAGTTCGCCAGAAACGAGATCCCGGATGATATTCCCGAAGCGACGCTCGCCGCTGAGGATGGTGCGCTCTGGATTGTGCATGCCCTGACTCAGGCCGGTTTGACCGCCTCCAACGGCGAGGCGATCCGCATGATCAAACAGAATGCCCTCTCCGTCGACGGCGAGAAGATCGCCGACAAGGACTACAAGCTTGCACCGGGCGGTCCATACCTGATCAAGCTGGGCAAGCGCAAGTTTATCAACCTGACAGTAAACTGAGTAAACAAAGGCGGCCAAGGGTCGCCTTTGTTATTTATGCGTGCAGCGCCGGATTATCAAATTTGCAAATTCGCGCAAGTCGTCTTTAATCGGAACTCATGCCGGGCAGGGGAACTTGATCGAGCATGATCCTGTGAACCCTGTGGCGCCAGTCAGTCACCTCAAGTTGGCGGTGGATGATTGGCTGCCGCTTGCGGCGTAAGGTTTTCGCTGTTCAAAGATCTCGGGGGAGGAGTGATGCCTGTTGTTCCCGTTGAGTTGATCGAGAGGAGAATCCTGCTGATTCGCGGGAAAAAGATGATGCTCAGTATGGATTTGGCGGAGATTTATGGGGTTGAGCATCGCGTGTTGATGCAGGCGGTCAAACGTAATATGAGCCGCTTTCCGGGCGACTTCATGTTTCAGTTGTCTGTAGAGGAGTTCGCCAACTTGAAATCACAAATTGTGACTTCAAGTTGGGGCGGCATCAGAAAGGCACCGCATGCCTTCACCGAGCATGGTGCCCTGATGGTTGCCAGCGTACTGAATTCGGAAAAGGCGGTGGAGACAGGCGTATTCGTGATTCGAGCCTTCGTGCGACTCAGGGAGATGATTGCTTCCCATAAGGAGCTTGCCGAAAAGCTTGGTGAGCTGGAAAAACGTCTTGAAGGTCATGATGCATCCATCACAGAGATCGTGAAGCTACTTCAATACCTGATGCAACCTGATGGGCCGATGAAGAAAAACAGGATTGGATTCTGATGCAGTATTTCTTCATCCACCAGATCCACCATCGCCGGCTACGCCTCTTCCATGCCCCCTTGTTGTTTATGCCCGAAGGCGACTCGGCCGGTAGTGCAGGGCAATCGCATTAAAACTGTTACTTTCCCATTAGCAGTTTTTCCAAATAATCATTATCCCATCCAGCTTTAAGTCTTCGATTCTTAAT
>PFXI01000068.1 GCA_002791575.1 Zetaproteobacteria bacterium CG_4_9_14_3_um_filter_54_145
CATTAAGAATCGAAGACTTAAAGCTGGATGGGATAATGATTATTTGGAAAAACTGCTAATGGGAAAGTAACAGTTTTAATGCGATTGCCCTGTGGATAAACGATTTCAGTAATGATCTATCTGGTGAAAGTGTGGGAAATTAGGCCGCACCTCAGATCAATCACAACCATTACTCCAGATTGAATAAATATGCAGCGTTAAAAGCTGTGCAATTCACCCTCTATCAACTGTGGATGAATTGAGCATAACCACTTAAACCACGGGCTAAAACGCAGTGACCTCCACTTATACATGGATACTCCACCCCCTTACCCCTTGGCTATGCACAACCTGCATGCCACGAGATTACAATCAGGTAAACAAATAAGCCACTTATCCACACTATCCACAGCCCCCTATGATGATGATGATTCTTTAAAAATAGGTTGAAAAGAGGTAATAGAGATTCTGAATAGTAACTCCGTTTCAAAAACAGTTTCTGACCTGATGAACAATGGAACGATAGTTTTCTCAATGATCCTAATCCGTTTTTTGATGAAAAATTATATGTATATCTTATTGCTGCGTGTTTGAACTGGATGATCAGCGGCAAGCATGTACTATTCAGGCAATGACAATTGTAAATAAAGCTCCGCTATGGCAACATATTTCAGACCGACTTAAAGATGAAGTCCCCCCGTCCCGCTTTGATGCGTGGATCGCTCCCGTTACAGCCACACAGGCAGACAATAAACTTACGATTGCTGTTGCCAGTCGTTTCTTTCTCGATGGGCTGAAAAGTAGTTATGCTTCTCGTATCACTGAGTTGGCAAAAGAGATCACAGGCTTTGATGTTGATATCGCTTACACGGTTGATACCTCACTCGCTATTCAGGAAGAGCGTAAATCCGATACTGTGGATAAAGACCATCTGGCATTAGTCGATGGCTATATTGATCCGCGTTTTACCTTTGAAAATTTTATTGTCGGCTCAGGTAACGAGTTCTGTCATGCCGCGGCACAAGCAGTTGCAGAAAAACCCGGTGCGATCTACAACCCCCTCTACCTCTATGGTGGTGTCGGTCTGGGTAAAACCCACCTGATTAATGCTGTAGCCAATACACTGATTGCCAAAAACAGCTACCGGATTGCTTACCGGACCGGGGAGCGTTTTACCAATGAGTTAATTCAGGCGATTCGTAACGGTTCTACTGATCATTTTCGCAACCAGTATCGCCAGGTTGATGTGTTGATTATTGATGATATTCAGTTTATTGCCGGTAAGGATCGAACCCAGGAAGAGTTCTTTCATACATTTAATGCACTGTATGAGATTAAAAAACAGATTATTCTCACCTCTGATCGTAGCCCACGTGATCTGACCAACCTGATGGAAAGGCTGCGCTCCCGTTTCAACTGGGGACTGGTTGCCGATATTCAGCCACCTGATCTGGAGACACGACTGGCCATTTTATCCAGCAAGGCAGAACTGGCAGGTGTGCAGATGGACAGGGATGTTGCCAATCTGTTGGCCAGTCGCATTACCAATAACGTACGAGAGCTGGAGGGCGCACTGACTCGTCTGACTGCTCATGCCACGCTGACCGGTCGCACTATTGATGTGACATTCGCCCGCCATGTCTTGCGTGACTTGCTGCACGAAGAGATTCGCGCCATTTCGGTTGAAGATATACAAAAACAGATCGCTACCTATTACAATATCCATATTCGGGAAATGTCTTCGAGTAAACGCAGCCGTACAGTTGCCTTTCCCCGCCAGGTAGCCATGTATGCCTGTAAGGAGCTAACAACCATGTCCTTACCCGAAATCGGAGCCCGGTTTGGTGGTAAGGATCATACAACAATCCTGTATGCTGTAAGGAAAATTGC
This sequence comes from Zetaproteobacteria bacterium CG_4_9_14_3_um_filter_54_145, assembly GCA_002791575.1. Lineage (GTDB taxonomy): Bacteria > Pseudomonadota > Zetaproteobacteria > Mariprofundales > Mariprofundaceae > Mariprofundus. The sequence goes on from PFXI01000068.1 coordinate 1,870, forward strand.
CAAAATGCGGACTGAGGATGAAGATTTTGACGAAGAAATCAGCCGTATTATTGCTCAGTTAAGACGCTGATTAAGGGGTCACTGGCAGGTGGAATAAAAGCTGTGTAATCTACCACTGAACAACTGTGGATAGTTTGAGTATAACTGTTATTGACGCTAAGCTAGGCAGCCGGCTGTATAGTTATTCCCATTCTATCCACAAGTCACAACCAGATATGTTCACAGGAACGAATCAGGATAAAGATAATTTTTTCAGTGAGTAATACAGTTATTCACACTATCCACTGCTCCTATGATGACGGTGATATTTTTAAAAAAAAGGTTGATAAGAGGAAACAGGCATGAAAATAACTTTATCCAGGACCCCCCTGTTACAGCTGGTTCAGCGTTGCCAGAGTATTGTTGAAAAAAGACATACCATTCCGATTTTAGCCAATGTGCTGATTGAAACCAATGAAGACGGTATTGCTATGACTGCCAGTGATCTGGAAGTGGGGATCCGTAGTCATGTTGACGGTACGGTCAAAGAAAGTGGCTCGATTACTGTATCAGCAAAAAAACTATTTGAGATTATTCGTGAGCTGGATGCGGAACAGGATGTGTCCCTGACTACAGGTAACGGTTTCATGTCTATTGTCAGTGGACTCTCCCGCTTCAGAGTAACCACTCAACCGGGGGATGAATATCCCGCCATGGCAGAACAGAAAGATGCGATTTCGATCTCGATGCCGGGTAATGCTCTGGCAGATATGATTGCTGCGACCTCCTTTGCCATGTCAATGGATGAAACACGTAAATACCTGACAGGTACACTGTTTGAGCTGGATGATCAGCAGAATTTCAGACTGGTTACCACGGATGGTCATCGCCTGGCCTTATCGGAGCTGCGTTTGCAACAGGCTGCAGGCACAGCCTCCTGTATTGTACCGAGAAAAGCTGTGATCGAAATCAGAAAACTGTGTGAAGAGAATCAGGGGCAGATTGAACTGTTGATTAGCGAGCGTCAGATTCGTCTTATAGCAGGATCCAATGTGTTGACGTCAAAGTTGATAGATGCCCGTTTTCCGATTTATCAGGATGTTATTCCAGTGAATAATCCGGATATTGCCCGTATTGAGCGGACGACATTCGATCAGATTCTACGTCGGAATATGATCGTTGCCAATGAATTCACCCACGATATTCGACTGGTATTCTCTGATAAGGGACTGGATATATCAGCACATAACAGTGAGCAGGAAGAGTCCGAAGAACACATTGCGGCCGACTACTCCGGCCACGAGGTTGCCATCGGTTTTAATGGCCGCTATCTGCGCGATGCGCTGGGTGCAATTCGTTCTTCCGCTGTATGTATGGAGCTCAAGGATGAATTGTCACCCATCCTGATTCGTGGTGAAGATGATGAGCAGTCACGTTACGTGATTATGCCTATGCGGATCTAACCCGGTTTATGTACCCATTCATCGGGCCTAAGGGGCGATGGTGACACCAGGCAAGACCATTGAGTTGGCTACGTCACTATCCGTGCGTGAGGTGAAGTTAAGTCACCTGCGTTGTCATCAGGATCTTACCTGGCGCTGTATACCCGGCATGAACCTGGTGGTTGGTGCCAATGGTTGTGGGAAAACGACCTTGCTGGAATCGGTCTATATGATGGCGCATGGACGATCCTTTCGCCAGGCCCGTGATCCTTTTTTACTCAGGCATGGTGAACAGCGATTCATGATTCATGGACAGTGGCAGCGTTTTGGCCCCATGCACCTGTCCGTAGCCGGACGACGCGGCCAGACAACCATTCGTCTGCAAGGGCGTGATATACAACGGCGCAAGGATGTCAGCGAAAGTTTTCCGGTATTGGTGGATGCACCTCAGGGACGCCGGTTAATGGATGGTGCACCGGGTGAACGCAGGCGCTGGCTTGATGCTCTGGTTATGACCTGTTTTGTATCGGTACGCACTCACTACCAGCACTATATGCGCGCACTGATGCAGCGATCCCGTCTGTTGCGTCAGCGGGCAAGTGCGGATGAACTGACCGTATGGGAACAGCAGATTGTCTATCACGGCGAACCGATTGTGGCTATGCGTCAACGTCTGATTGATGAGTTGAATGTACTGCTGCTTGATGAGCAGCCGTTAACAGAATACCCTGTCAGTCTGGAAATAAGCACATCCGTTTATCAGACACAGGAGTGGTTGGACAGACTCGCAGACAAACGTGAAGAGGATAGACGGGCAGGTTGTCTGCGCTTCGGGCCGCATAGTGATGTGGTGCGTATTCAGTTTCAGCAACGGGAAATCAGCAGTGCCGGCTCACGCGGCCAGCAAAGGCTGGCTGCAATTGCACTAAAAATGGCAGAGTGCGGCTTATGGATGCGATATCGTCGCCTGATTCCTGTATTACTGCTGGATGATTGCCTGGAAGCACTGGATAGCGAGAGACAATGCAGGGTACTGGAGCGTTTACAGCAGAGTCATGCGCAGGTATTGATGACAGCACCTGCAGGTATCACAGTGCCGGCTCATATCGATATGGATATACAGTTTTTATCTGCACAGGGCCTGAGTGCACTTGATAACAGAAATACGACCACAGCAATGGTGACTACAGTTGCTGCGGAACAAGCAATAGAATTGGAGGAAGCAGCATGAGTGCTTCGAACCCGAAAGAATATGGTGCCGACAGTATCACGGTGCTGCGTGGACTGGATGCGGTACGCAAGCGTCCCGGCATGTATATCGGTGATACTGACGACGGTACAGGTCTGCATCACATGGTATTTGAGGTAGTCGATAACGCTATCGATGAGGCGCTTGCTGGCCACTGTGACAAGATTGAAGTGATCATCCATTCCGATGACTCGGTCACGGTACGTGATAATGGTCGTGGCATTCCTATAGGCATTCACGAAGAGGAACAGGTATCGGCTGCACAGGTGATCATGACCGTGCTGCATGCCGGCGGCAAGTTTGATGATAACTCCTACAAAGTTTCCGGCGGCCTGCACGGTGTTGGTGTATCGGTGGTGAATGCGCTGTCTGAGTCACTGGAGTTGATTGTTCGTCGCGAAGGTCATGTACATTACCAGAAGTATTTGATGGGCGTACCGGTAGAGCCATTGAAGGTGATAGGCGATGCCAAGGGAAGTGGTACAGAAGTGCGCTTTCTGCCCAGCCTGGAGATCTTTTCTCACCGTAATATGTCTTTCGATACTCTGGCGGCGCGTTTGCGGGAACTCTCCTTTCTCAACAGCGGTGTACACATTGAGGTGCTGGATGAGCGCACCGACCACAAGGTCGTATTTGAATATGAGGGTGGTATTTCCGCTTTTGTCGGCCATTTGAACCGCACACGTATCCCGTTGCACAGCGATTGTGTATCAATGTCGATCGAGAGAAATGATGTTGGTGTGGAGCTGGCCATGCAGTGGACGGATTCCTATCAGGAAAACGTCTTCTGTTTTACCAACAATATTCCCCAGAAGGATGGCGGCTCACATCTGGCCGGACTGCGCGGTGCATTGACCCGCTGTATCAATAATTATGCTGCTGCCAGCGGCCTGCTGAAAAAGCACAAGGTCAGCCTGACCGGCGAAGATTGCCGAGAGGGATTGACGGCTGTGTTGTCGGTCAAGGTACCTGATCCTAAATTCTCGTCACAGACCAAAGAGAAGCTGGTTTCCTCCGAAGTGCGCCCGATTGTTGAGAGTGTGGTGAATGAAAAACTGGCTGAGTGGTTTGAGGAAAACCCGAAAGAGGCGATTCGCGTGGTCGGCAAAGTGGCCGAAGCCGCTACGGCGCGGGAAGCAGCGCGCAAGGCTCGTGATTTAACCAGACGCAAGGGTGTGCTCGATATTTCCAACCTGCCCGGCAAGCTGGCTGATTGTCAGGAAAAAGACCCTGCCCTGTCCGAACTCTACCTGGTGGAGGGCGATTCTGCCGGTGGTTCAGCCAAACAGGGGCGTGATCGAAGGGCACAGGCGATTTTACCACTGAAGGGCAAGATTCTGAATGTGGAGAAAGCCCGTTTCGATCGCATGCTTGGATCACAAGAGATCGGTACAATGATCACGGCACTTGGTACCAGTATTGGTAAGGATGATTTTGATATTGCCAAGTTGCGTTATCACAAGGTTGTGATCATGACCGATGCTGACGTCGATGGTTCGCATATCCTGACGCTGTTGCTGACCTTCTTTTATCGCCAGATGCCGGAATTGATTGAGCGCGGATACCTGTATATTGCCCAGCCACCATTGTATCGTGTGACGCGTGGTAAAAAATCACGCTATATCGCCAATGACGATGGCCTGTTTGAGTTTTTACTCGAGCATGGCTCTGAAGGTAAGGAATATTTTTCTTCCAAAGATAGCGAGGCGATGTCCGGTGAACGGCTGCAAACATCGGTACGCAGTGTACATCGCCTGCAGCGTCTGCTGAACCGCTTGTCGCAGCGTATTGATCTGAAAGTACTGCAGTTACTGGTAGAGAGTGGCAAGACCAGCCTGAGTATAATGCGTAGCCGGGAGCAGCTGGAAGAGCGCATGCAGGCTCTGGACTGGGCCTTTAAACAGACTGCACGCGAAGATGAAATATTAACCTGGAAAGTGATGGCCAATGAGGATGACGGTACGTTCTGGGTGCAATTCCAGCGACGCGACCATGGCAGGGTGATGATTTCACGTCTGGACAAGGATCTGGTCGGTACGGCCGAATACAGTGAAGCCCAGAAGTTGTGTGGATCTATCCAGAATATGGTGGATGCCGGTGCCTATTTGAAAGATGGCGAAAAGAGCTGGCCGATCACGCATTTTGATGAACTGGCAGCAATCATTGAGGCCGAAGGCCGCAAGGGGCTGGGTATTCAGCGCTATAAAGGTCTGGGTGAAATGGATCCTGAGCAGCTGTGGGAAACCACGATGGATCCGGCCAACCGCATATTCAAGCGGGTGATGCTCGAAGATGTGGTGAATGCGGATGAAACCTTTTCGACCCTGATGGGTGATGCAGTGGAACCACGGCGTCGTTTTATTCAGGATAATGCACTGAAAGTAAAGAATCTCGACGTTTAAAGGATTTGACGTGACTACAGATAATAAACCCACCCTGACCTATGCCGATGCCGGAGTCAGTATCGATGGCGGTAATGCCTTTGTCGGTCGTATCAAACAGGCTGTTGCCTCTACCACTCGCCCGGAAGTGATTGGCGGTCTGGGCGGTTTTGGCGCGTTGTTCAGTGCCAATTTCAAGCATATGCAGGAACCGGTACTGGTCGCCTCCACCGATGGTGTCGGTACCAAGCTGTTACTGTTGCAGCAGCATGGTCGCCCGCATGTAGCCGGTATTGATGCTGTGGCCATGTGTGTCAATGATATGGCTGCTCAAGCTGCTGAACCGCTTTTTTTCCTTGATTATCTGGCTACCGGTAAACTGGATAATGAAACGATGGCGGCAGTGGTTGAAGGTATAGCCGAAGCCTGCCGTATTTGCGAATGTGCGCTCATTGGTGGTGAAACCGCAGAGATGCCGGGCATGTATTCACCGGGTCATTATGACATCGGCGGTTTTTCAGTTGGTGTTGTGGATCGTCCATCTATCGTTGACGGTGCAACCATCGCCGATGGTGATGTGATGTTGGGTATTGCCTCCAGTGGACCTCACTCCAACGGCTTTTCCCTGATTCGCAAGTTGATTGAGGTTGGTGGTGCGGATATAGCCAATGACCTGCTCTCTGACGGTTCGCCTGCCATTGATTCCGTGCTGGCACCGACCAGGTTGTATGTCCCGGCAGTCAAAGCGATGCTGGCAGCCGGCGTCGACGTGCACGGTTACTCTCATATCACCGGCGGCGGCATGTTCGATAACATCGAGCGCATCCTGCCCGAAGGACTGGCAGCCACAGTCGATATCGCCTCATGGCCCGTACCGCCTGTATTTGAGTACCTGCTTGGCTTTGCCGATGTGGCCAAGTTTGAGCGATACCGTACCTTCAACATGGGAATCGGCTTTGTTGCCATTCTGTCTGAAGCTGAAGCCGTGAAGGCTGAGTCTGTACTTCGTGATGCCGGCGAAACAGTGTACCGGATCGGCCGTATTCACCAGCTCGACGGAGAAATCGTTACGCTGGTTGGATAATTTCCTCCCATATCATCGGAGATCTGAGGTTAGCAGCGCGAGCGGCGAAACTTCAGATCATCCGGTGTATGGTTTGTTAGCTGTTTATCAGTTCAATATTCTGTATGTGTTTAGCAAGAACTCCGTACCACCCTTTTTTATCTGACCACCATAGTTAAATTGGCCTATGATTTTACGAAATTATAACGGTCATGGAAACGCTCAGGGCTGATGTGTAGCCTGCTGCGTCCGGCAAGCCGGGCTCCTAATCCAATGCATGGGGAACAACGTATGTCGCATCCTGAAGTAAAAAAAGCGGTTCTGGCCTATTCGGGCGGACTGGACACCTCAATTATCCTTAGCTGGTTACAGGATACTTATGATTGCGAGGTGGTCACCTTCACGGCCGATCTCGGTCAGGGTGATGAGGTGGAAGATGCACGTGCCAAGGCAATTGCCGGTGGCGTCACCTCCATCTATATCGAGGACCTGCGCGAAGAGTTTGTTCGCGATTACGTTTACCCGATGTTCCGCGCCAATGCCATTTATGAGGGCGAATACCTGCTGGGTACTTCGATTGCCCGCCCATTGATCGCCAAACGCATGATCGAGATTGCCAACATGGAAGGTGCAAATGCGGTATCGCATGGCGCCACAGGCAAGGGTAATGATCAGGTGCGCTTCGAGTTGGGTTTCTATGCCCTGAAGCCGGATGTGAAGGTGATTGCACCGTGGCGCGAATGGGACCTGGTTTCACGCGAAGACATGCTGAATTATGCCAAGGCACACGGTATTCCGGTTGAGCGCAAGCGTGAGGGTTCAAAGTCACCCTACTCGATGGATGCCAATCTGCTGCATATCTCCTATGAGGGTTATGATCTGGAAGATCCGTGGTGTGAGCCGTCGGAAGAGATGTGGCGCTGGTCAGTGTCTCCGGAAAATGCGCCGGCAGTGGCGGAATATATTGAGCTGGGTTTCAAGGGCGGTGACATCGTATCGATCAATGGCGTAGCCATGACCCCTGCTCAGGTACTGACCGAATTGAACCGGGTGGGCGGCAAACACGGTATTGGCCGTATCGATATTGTCGAGAACCGTTTTGTCGGTATGAAATCACGCGGTTGTTATGAAACACCGGGTGGCACCATCATGCTCAAGGCGCATCGTGCTATTGAATCGATCACGCTGGATCGTGAAGCGGCCCATCTGAAAGATGAGCTGATGCCTCGTTATGCCAAAATGATCTACAACGGCTACTGGTTCGCACCGGAACGCCTGATGCTGCAACAGGCTATCGATTTTACTCAGGCTACAGTCAACGGCGACGTAAGACTTAAGCTGTACAAGGGCAGTGTGCAGGTTGTCGGTCGTCGTTCGGATCAGTCACTGTTTGATGAGCGTCTGTGCACATTTGAAGATGATGAAGGGGCATACGATCAGAAGGATGCCGGGGGCTTTATCAAGTTGAACGCCCTGCGCCTGCGCATGAATGCACTGGCTGGCCGATGAGTATCGGGGCGAAGGAGAAGATATGAGTTACTACGATACGCCAACCAAACTGCTGCACAAGGGCATGGCCCTGACTATCACCGTTCAGATTGGGCTGAGCCTGTTCATGGCACACCCGAAACCCGGCACGATACGCACATCGCTGGAGTTACAGCTGTTTGAAGTGCATGAATGGGTCGGTATTGCTGCGGCACTGATTGTCATGGCGCATGTTGCCTACTCCCTGATCAGTACCGGCAATGCTTCATGGCGTACGCTGTTTCCCTGGCTGACGGCTAATGGTCGCGCCCGTCTGGGTGAAGAGCTGTCGCAACTGGGTAGCTGGTTCAGCAAGGGGCTGCCGCATCCGGATGATTCGCATGCACTGGCTTCGACCATCCATGGTCTGGGTCTGCTGGCTGTGTTGTTACAGGGTCTGACCGGCGGCTGCATCTTCCTCGGTATGGAAGAGGGTACGGGCGCTGTAAGCGAGGCCATCCATGATGTGATGGAGCTGCACGAAGTAACAGGCATGTTTATTATTGCTTACCTGGTGCTGCATGTTGCTGCTGCTATCTGGCATCAGAAACTGGGTCACGATGTGATCTCCAGGATCAAATAGAAGGATATACACAGTAAAAGAGCCTCGACCATCCGGTCGGGGCTCTTTTGTTTAAGGCTGACTATCCATTGGCGCATGGATCGTTTGTGTGCTATAAAGTTGAAACTAGGAGTTTTCCCATGAATTACGCAAAACCCATTCGCATCCTCCACTCCCTGCTGGCCTTGTGTATGCTCACCCAAATAGCCGTTGGTGAATTGATGGATGTTCCCGAAGTTGAGGATGGGCCAGCTACAGCGGGCATACACTGGATCATGCCGGCCTTTGCGCATGGAGGCGAACTGCATGCAATTCCCGGCACACCCGTGGTAGAAACACTGGGGTTTGAAGTGCATGAGTTTCTCGGCCTGTTTATTGCCGGGTTGTTGTTGATCCGCATCATGCTGGCGATGACTTCACTGCCCGGCGCCAACTGGCGGGAGCTGGTACCATGGGTATTTGCCGATGGTCGCAAGCAACTGGGGCGCGAAATCAAGGCACAGATGGCCGGCTGGAAGCAGGCGAAACTGGCACCGCCTGAAGACGGCGAAGCGGTGGCCCGTTGTGTACACGGCTTTATTCTGCTCGCCGGCATCGGTATGGGCATTACAGGCACACTACTGTTTTTCGGCTGGAGCCAAACCGCCCCGCAAACCGCTATCATTGAATTGATCGCAGAGACACATGAGTTGCTGGTTGGCGGATTGGAAGCCTTGCTGGCAGCGCATATTCTGGCGGTTATTCTGCATCAGCGTCAGGGGCATAATATTATCGCCCGTATCAAACCGGGCGGTCAGTAAATCAGCTGTCCAACTCACCGCTTTACTGAAACGCCGCCACGGCTAAGCTGACGGCATGCAAAAAATTCTGGTTAGTGCATGTTTGCTGGGTGCCAAGGTTCGCTACGATGGTGGCGACTGCCTGCGGCACGGGGTGCTCGATCAATGGCAGCAACAGGGGCGCATCATCTCACTCTGTCCGGAAACATTAGCCGGCCTGCCAGTGCCGCGACCGCCGGCCGAGATCGAACAGGGTAATGCGGAAGCAGTACTACGCGGCAAGGCAGCTGTTCGGCGTCAGGATGGCACGGATGTCACCGATGCCTTTCTTGAGGGGGCTGAGCTGGCTCTGCGTGAATGTTGGCGGCACAAGATCAAGGTTGCCATTCTCAAGGATGGTAGCCCCTCCTGCGGTGTCTGTCTGGTCAACGACGGCAGTTTCTCTGGCCACAAGATCGCCGGATCAGGCACCACAGCCGCGCTGTTGATCAGGCACGGTATTTCCGTATTCAGTGAACATCAACTGCAGGATGCAGAGCAACGTGTGCGCGAGTTGGAGCAGCAGGTTGGCTAATCATACTCTGGGCCTGGACGCGGGGCTTGATGTCTATGTGCAGCAGTTTGGCGTCAGGGAGCCGGCTATCCTGCAGGCCCTGCGCGAGGCGACGGAGCAGGAAGAGTTATCCATCATGCGCTCGGCCCCTGAACAGGGACAGTTGATGGCGATGCTGATTCGCCTGATTGGGGCGCGGCGCATTCTCGAGGTCGGCACCTACACCGGTTATGCGACGTTGTGGATGGCGCTGGCCATGCCGGCGGATGGAGAGATCATCAGTTGTGATCTCTCCGAGCCGTGGACGCGCGTGGCTCGGCGATTCTGGTCACAGGCAGGAGTCAGTGACCGCATTCGGCTGCATCTTGCCCCGGCACTGGAAACGCTGGATGCACTGCTGGCAGATGGTGCTGCAGGTTCGTTCGATTTTATTTTTATCGATGCCGACAAGGTCAACTATACAGCTTACTACCAGCGCAGCCTTGAACTGCTGCGGGTCGGGGGGTTGATCGCCGTAGATAATACCCTGTGGGGCGGCAGCGTGATTGATCCTGAGAATCAGGAGCCCTCCACCTGTGCCATACGTGCCTTTAATGAGATGCTGCACCGGGATGATCGTATAGAGATGGCCATGTTGCCTCTGGCTGACGGGTTAACGCTGGCGCGTAAGCTATAACCAGGTGCGGATAACATGAGAGCAGCACGGCGACTGCCTGCTTCCGGCCAACTTCGGTCATTCGCCTGAGACCTATGTGGGCGCTGGCATATCAAAACTGCCGAGGAAAATCCGCGAAACAAGACCTGAGCCTCCGCGCCTGTTGCGGCCGCGCTTTTTGTTCGTACAGTGCCGGGGTAACAAAGAGTGCAGACAAAGGAGAACCGCATGTCAGACGATGCAACGTCAACAGAGCACACCATTCAACAAGAAGATGCTAAAATGAAGTGGGAAAAACCGCAATTCACTGTAATTTCAAGCGGCAGCACCTTTGGTGCGTATTCCGGTGAAGTCGGCACCTGATTCCAGTCGAACGCGACACCCTATTCCGGTGAAGTCGACACCCCCTTTGGGAGCCTGTTGCTGA
>PFXI01000095.1:0-7807 GCA_002791575.1 Zetaproteobacteria bacterium CG_4_9_14_3_um_filter_54_145
CTCGAATTAGTGATGAAACAATCGCCTCCACCAAAACGACAACCAACTGAAAATTTAAACCAACTGAGCCTGATCAATGTTTAACCGGACAGCAGTGACTTCTTTTTTTCCAATACCTCCTAATAAACTCAAACAGTCACTATCCCTTGCTATCTTTTCGCATTGTTTTTGAAAAAGGCAACATGAACAGTGTTTGTTCAAGATGACAGAGGGAGCCTGTTTAGGTGAAATGCGCCATTGTTTTAAAACCTCCAAAATTAGGTCAACTTCTTTGTAGAAAGGTGCTAAGTTTACTTTATGGCTTTTTCCATCCATTGCTATCATAACCCCTGACATCGGTTTTTCCTTTTGATACATCGAAAGAATATGACCAATAAATGCCAATTGAATCTTCTGCTGTTTATTTATTTTATGTGTGCCAATAACCAACGAGTGAGAGTAGTTTAATTTTCGGAGAGATGTTGAATCACCTACTTTTGTCAGAATATCAGCAGAAGCTAGAAAATCCTCTGTTTCCAGAGGTGTTTCAAAAACTTTTTTTTGTATTTCTTGAGCTGTGTGGGGAACTGTGGGATTGGCAATAGGGTACTTGTCTTTGAGGGTCGCAATGTAATTTCTTCGATTTTTATCAGTATCTTCCTCCAATGACTGTGTATATTCATTGGGTATACCTTTATCATCGGCAAACATTAGTTGGAATGCTTTCCTTGGACATTCCACATAGGCAGAAACAACTTTGGGTGTGATTTTTTTATACATTTTCTCCTCCTATAAATCGATATAGTATTGTCAAATAAATTACTTCGCAGCAGGCTACGTGAAATTATACCCACAGAGATTGAAAATCAGATAATTCAGCGTTGGTATATTAAGAGTGTTTTTAAGTGATCAACTTGAGTTGCAAGTAAATATTATGATACTTTTAATGTAGGTTTTAAGGAGAAGTGGTAATGCCAACATGCTGGATTATTGCTGGACCGAATGGCGCTGGGAAAACGACTTTTGCCATGGAATACCTACCCAAGGTGGCCAGGTGTACAAACTTTGTGAATGCAGACCTGATTGCTGCAGGTTTGTCGCCGCTTGCCCCTGAGCGTGAACTGATCGCAGCCAGTCGGATTTTCCTATCCGAGATCGAAGAACATATTGTGGCAAAAAAGGATTTCGCCTTTGAAACCACGCTTTCGGGACGCAGCTATTTGCGCCTGATTCAGCGGATGCAAGCAGAGGGCTGGCGAGTGGAACTGGTCTACCTGGCGTTGCCCAGTGTGGAAATGTCCAAGCTGCGCGTGGCAGAACGGGTAGCTCATGGAGGGCACAATATTCCGCTTCGTGATATTGAAAGGCGGTTTCCACGCAGTCTGAACAACCTGTTTGACCTGTTCAGTTACGCAGTGGATCATTGCATTTGCTTTATGAACGACGGTAACAAACCTGTCCTGTTATTTGAACAGCACGGAGAAAACCGAAAGATTGTACACGAAACGTTGCACCAACAGCTATTAAAGGAGACGAATGCATGAGCAGCTCAATACAGACTGAACCGTCCAAAGAAAGCCAGGTGATGCTTGATACGCTGAAAACAGCAGTGGCTGATGCGCTTGAAAAAAAGCGTCGTTTGGGCCAATACGCAGTCGTTTGGAAGAATGGCAAGCCGGTCCGGATCGGAGCCGATTCAATCGGCGTAAGCGATAATAAATCCAAGATATAACGGCTTGACGCATTCATAATGGGTAAGTTACCCGACGAGCAAAGGAATACGAGTAAACCGACATGGGGCAGGCTCAAGCGCAGTTTAATTGAACTGGAGGAAAAAGAACTGCTGGGGCTGATTCGTGACCTTTATGGTGCCAGTAAAGAGAATGAAGCCTTCCTGCATGCCCGGTTTGACTTGGATATTGATGCACTTGAACCATACAAGACAACAATCAGGCGGCGGATATGTCCAGATGTTATCCGCAATCAGGATTACTCTATATCAAAAGCAAAAAAAGCAATCTCAGATTATAGGCGTGCGACCGGTCGGCCAGACGGATTGGCAGAACTGGCAGTTTGTTACTGTGAATCATGTGCGGACTTTCTCGACTATTGTGGTATGGATGATGAAGGTTACTTTAATGCTATGGTGCGAATGTATGAACAGGCGTTGAAATCCATCCGTCAATTGGAAGAAAATCAGCAAGAGGACTTTGTGGAGCGCCTTGAGCAGGTGCGCTTTCGTGAAAGCCCTTCTTGGAATGGCGCTGTTGCAAGTGATATGGACTCGTTGATGGAGCAATACAGGTTTGGCGAAAGTGGGCAATGAACTCCAGTATGAATTACAGAGCCTGCGGAATGAAAATAAGCGCCTGAAAGCTCTGCTTAATCAACATCATATTGCATGGGAAGAAAAGGTTGAAGCCAAGCAGCAGTCAACAGCTTTTGTTAATCTTCCTGCAAGCGAGCTCTCGATCAAGGACAAAATCACCCTGTTCAGATGCCTGTTTCGTGGTAGAGATGATGTGTACCCGCAACGGTGGGAGTCTGCCAAGGGAAAATCAGGATATTCTCCTGTATGTGGTAATGAGTGGAAACCGGGGCTATGCCACAAACCACGGGTGAAATGTGGAGAATGTAGCAAACGGTTGCTCTTGCCTGTTACAGATGATGTGGTTTTCAATCACCTATCCGGTAAACAGACCATTGGCACCTATCCTTTATTAATTGATGATCACTGCTACTTTCTCGCCGTAGATTTTGATAAACAGGAGTGGCGTGAGGATGCAGGAGCATTCATGCAGTCGTGCTGGGAACTGGATATTCCGGCATCCCTTGAAATCTCACGCTCAGGCAATGGGGCGCACATCTGGATATTTTTTACAGCACCTGTTCCTGCCCGCGAAGCGCGTCTTCTTGGAGCTGCATTGATCAGCCATACATGTGAGCGTACGCGACAGTTGTCGCTGGCCAGTTACGACAGGTTATTCCCTAATCAAGACACCATGCCAAAGGGGGGCTTTGGTAATCTGATCGCCCTTCCGTTGCAAAAGTTACCCCGAGAACATGGGTGTAGTGTGTTTGTAGATAATCAGTTTGAACCGTATTCGGATCAATGGAGTTTTCTTGCATCAATTCAGCCTATGACCAGGCCCGAACTGGATAAGGCTATATTGCATAGTAGTGGTGGCAGGCACCCACTCGACGTTGCTTTTGATCTTGATGTGGAAGGTGATGACAAAAAACCATGGCAGCGTTCGTCCTCCAGTTCCTGTGCCATATCCTGTGATTTGCCTGAATCCCTGACACTTGTGTTGGCCAATCAGGTATTTATTGCCAAAGCGGATTTGCCACAACCCTTGAGTAATCGCCTGATTCGATTGGCTGCTTTTCAGAATCCTGATTTTTATAAGGCCCAGGCCATGCGCATGCCCGTGTGGAATAAACCCCGCATTATCGGTTGTGCTGAAAACTTTTCGCAATATATAGGGTTGCCAAGAGGCTGCCTTGATGATGTGCAGTCATTGCTGGAGAAAAACAGCATCACCCCTGACATTCAGGATGAGCGAGTTTCAGGCGGTAAAATTACCGCCAAGTTCATGGGTAAATTGCGGAAGGATCAGAAAGCGGCAGTAAGAGCGTTGTTTAAGCACGAAGCCGGGGTTCTTTCTGCTCCCACGGCATTCGGGAAAACAGTCATTGCCGCAGCAATGATTGCTCGCCGCAAAGTCAGCACGCTGGTCCTGGTGCATCGTGCTGAGCTGCTCAGGCAATGGCAGGAGCGATTGACCGGCTTTCTAGACTTGCCCGAGGGAGGGTTGGGGATGATTGGCGGAGGCAAAAAGAAGCTCTCGGGCAAAGTTGATATTGCTGTCATGCAATCACTTATTCGCATGGAAAACCTCTCCGAACTATTGGATGAGTATGGCCAGATCATCGTTGATGAATGTCACCATATCTCTGCATTTTCTTTCGAGACAGTGCTCAAACAAAGCAAAGCCCGTTATGTGCTTGGTTTAACTGCCACACCAATTAGGAGGGATGGCCACCAGCCCATTATTCACATGCAATGTGGGCCGGTACGGCATGCTGCTGCCAAGTCTGAAGTGGCGCCAACGCAACTGGAGGTGTGGCCTCAATACCTTCCAGCACCTGAAATACCTCTGGACTCTCCTATCCAAACAACGTTTCGGATTTTGACTACTGATGAGAAACGGAACAGGAAAGTTTCCGAGGACATACTTAGTGCCTACAGGGAAGGTCGGAAAATTTTGGTTTTGACAGAGCGCACAGATCATCTTGTTCTCTTGCGCGAAGGACTTGGAGATGCTGTTGAGCACTGCTTTGTTCTGCATGGACGATTATCAAAGAAGCAACGAGCCTCTATCTTTGCGGAACTTAAATCACTGGAAGCCTCTACGCCGCATGTGTTATTGGCCACAGGTCGATTGATTGGAGAAGGTTTTGACCATCCTCCTCTCGATACCCTTGTATTGGCCATGCCAATTTCATGGAAAGGGACATTGCAGCAGTATGCTGGTCGTCTGCATAGGGATCACGCTGATAAACGGGATGTTCGAATTTATGATTATGTTGAGAGTGATCACCCTCAGCTTTCACGCATGTGGGACAAGCGTCAGCGAGGCTATCATGCAATGGGCTACAAAATCATTCAACCCGAAACCAAGGGAAGCTTACTATAAAACAAGGGGTCGCCGCTGATTGACCAATGTAGCCGACTATGAATAACACTCTGGCAGCTATTCAGGGTAACCTTTATCTGGCAAAAAATAAGATGCATGAAAAAGGGCTCTCATCCACACGGCTCGACAACATAGGGCGGTTAAGCATGCGTGCAGCTGAAATGGTTCAGCAACTGCTCACCTTTGCCCGCAAGGACATGGTGAGCCGCCGTCCGTTTTCGCTCACCTCATTCATGAGAGAGGAGTTCAAACTCTTCAAAAGCCTGATACCGGAAAATATTGATTGCAGCATTGAACTGTGTGATGAGGAGATGACCATACACGGGGATGCTACCCAGCTTCAGCAGGCGCTGGTCAATCTACTAAATAATGCGCGGGATGCGGTCCGCAATACCACCCAGCCAGAAATCCGCTTCATCCTTGAGCCCTGCATCATAAATACCGAACTCCAGCAACAGCACCCACAATTCAAGGACGAAAAGCTGGCACACCTGATCATAAGGGATAATGGCAGTGGCATTTCCGAGAAAGCGCTGAAGCACATCTTCGAACCCTTTTTCACGACCAAGAACGTAGGCGAAGGCACAGGACTTGGTCTGGCTATGGTATATGGCTCAATACAAACGCATGGCGGCGTCATTGAGATAGAGAGCAAGGAGGGTGTGGGTACAACCTTCCATCTGTATCTGCCGCTCAGTCAGGAGCATACAATTGAAACTGAAGAGCAGACAGATGCCATTCTTTCCGGAGAGGGTGAAACCATACTGCTTGTAGACGATGATGAGGGCGTGCGCCATACAACAGGTGAAGTACTGGAGAGCATGGGCTACAAGATTCTTACTGCATCGGACGGCAAACAGGGACTGGATGTATTTCATGCCAACCAGAATCATATTGACGTGATCATCAGTGATGTGGTGATGCCGAACATGGGCGGGGTTGAGCTAGCTCGTCAGGCCCGAATGACCAACAGGAATATGCCCATTATTTTAGTTACAGGCTATGATGAAGAGTGGGCAACAGGAGCCCACAACAGCATAGATCAGGTCAACATCCTTCAGAAACCGGTCTCCTATGCCGAGTTAAGCAGGCTGTTACGCACCCTGATTACATTCGGCAACCAGTCACAAGACCAATCTACAACTATAAAGTGAACACCTGTTGCTTTGCCGGCCACAGTTCCGGATTCGCGCCATACAGGCGCATATTGCCTTACTGGACGGCTGCCTCTGCCGGCTCCGGCAGCGCAATATCGGCAAGCACAGCGTCTGCCGCAGAAGCCAGGGCAGTACCGATGATGCTCGCGTTGTCATCTGGCGACGGACTAAAAGCAAACTGGTCTTCAACTGCTGTCCGATAGGTGCGAATGGTGTCAGAACCATTCATTTTTGCATCGAGCACCACGCTCACCGTCACCTTGCTTTTAACCATTGCCCGGGAGGCGGTATACGTAATGGCGCGTATGTGAACGAGCAGCCCGCCGGCAAACCCGCTGCTATAGGGAACCACATGATAACCTGCCGCTTTCAACAAAGAGGCCATATGGGCATGGAGCGATGCGGCACTGTCCGAAGCAGGCATAAGTGCCTCACCGTCAACAGCCAGACCGAACGATTGATCCACCCTGGCGTCCTCAACCCACAAGGCGATATCGCCCTGTGCGGCTGCAACAGCCATCGAACCCGGAGGGTAGCGCACATCTGTTTTGACTTCGCCGGCAGCAACAGCAACAGGCATAAGCAATAGCAACCACAACAATAACATGCTTCTCTTCCAGACTAACATTCAACCCTCCTTTATCATGCGGCACGTATCTGCCGGAGATTCACTTTATGCTCCGCTGCGACATGCAGGTCAACAGCATGCATACATTTGCAGGCTCGGCTCCACTCGTCGACTGCCTGCCTTTCACCCTGAGACTGCACATGCGACAGGGCTGCAGCTACATCACTGCCCTGCAGCCTCTTCAATGAGCCATTGCCTGAATGCAACCAGCTCCGGCGTATCCTTGCGCCTCGCCGACCAGACCAGACCAGATAGTAAGCGCTGCGCGTCGGCACGGTATGCGTAAAGGGCTGTAGCAAACGCCCGTCCTTCAGCTCCTCCTGCACCAGCAAGGGGTCGATGATGGCAACACCCAGCCCCCGCACCGCTGCGGCAATGGCAAAATTGCGCGTTTCAAACTGCAGCTGCTGGGCACCCCTGAGCTCGGGCATGCCCTCGGCACTGAGCCATGCATGCCAGTCACCGGGGCGCTGCGCGGAATGCAACAGCGTATGCTTAGCAAGATCTGCAGGGCAACGCAGCGGGCGCTCGGCCGTGATCAGACCGGGACTGCAAACCGGCGAGAACTGCTCATCCAGCAGGCGCTGCGCCTGCGTGTTCGCCCACTGCCCGCCACCTGCAACCCATATTCCGCTTCAAGTGCTGTGTGTTTGTTCAGATGAGTCTGTTGGCAAAAGATCCAGTGAAGATGCCATTATTAGTACGGTACAGGACGTTTCATTCCCAACGACATCGGATGCTGAAAAAGTTAGTTCTTTTCTGAAGAGCGATGGAAATAAAGTCATCTTCTCCACCTATCATTCATCGCCTGTGATTGCTGAAGCTCAAAAATCAGATGGCACGCCCGGATTTGATCTGGTCATTGCTGATGAGGCACATCGTTGTACTGGCGAAGCTGGAACAGCATTTACCACTGTGCTGGATCAATCTCAGATTAAAGCGCAGAAAAGACTCTTCGCAACAGCAACACCCAGAACGTATTCCAGCAACCTTCAGAGTAAGGCCAGCGATATGGGCGTTGATGTTACAGGCATGGATGATGAGGGTGCATTTGGTAAAGTGTTTCACTTGCTTTCTTTTGGCGAAGCCATTGAAGCAGAACTGCTTACAGATTATCAGGTTGTCATTATCGGTGTTGATGAACCAATGGTTTCGGAGTGGATTGAAAGAGGCATGCTGTTAAAAGCTGACACTGGTAGCACTACTGATGCCAGGTCATTGGCATCTCAAATTGGCCTTATCAAAGCCATTGCGTATTCCGGTGAAGTCGGCACCTGATTCCAGTCGAACGCGACACCCTATTCCGGTGAAGTCGACACCCCCTTTGGGAGCCTGTTGCTGAT
>PFXI01000095.1:7818-20005 GCA_002791575.1 Zetaproteobacteria bacterium CG_4_9_14_3_um_filter_54_145
CGATTAAAACTCGATCAGCTCAAAGAGCTCACCCAAGGGGATATCGGACTACTGTCGAATGCACGTTGCCTTTCAGAAGGCGTTGATGTGCCATCACTGGATGGCGTGGCATTTATTGACCCAAAAAGCAGTCAGATTGATATTGTTCAGGCCGTGGGAAGAGCTATCCGACTTAGTGAAAGCAAATCCTTGGGAACAATCGTACTGCCAGTGTTTATTGAAAACGGCACTGATGCAGAAGCCTCATTGCAATCCAGTCATTTCAAGCCTGTGTGGAATGTGATTAACGCCCTGAAATCTCATGATGAAGTGCTCTCGTTTGAACTCGACAAATATCGCACCGATTTGGGGAAGAAGGCTGGTACATCTGAAGTTGTTGGCAGTTTTTCAAAAATAATCATTCATTTACCTCAAACAGTTGATGCCTCTTTTGCCGAATCCCTGAGAACCTATCTTGTAGAGAGAACGACATCTTCATGGAATTTTTGGTTTGGCTTGCTAGAAGCCTTCGCTATAGGAGAAGGGCATATAAAGGTACCAAACCGATTTGAAACTGACGAGGGTTATAGGCTTAGTAGTTGGGTTATCGGGCAACGTAGTAATAGAGGTAATTTAACATCCGATCGTGTTTCGAAACTAGACTCGCTTGGATTTGATTGGGACCCTTTCAAGACGGCTTGGGAATACGGTTTTTTGCATCTGGTTAATTATGTTGAGCAAGAAGGAGATGCAAGGGTTCCCCACTCATACCTTGCGGAAGGTAACTATAAGCTGGGACGTTGGGTTATCGAACAACGAAGTAATAAAGATATTCTGATTCCCGAACGAGTATCGAAGCTAGAGGCATTAGCAGGATGGGCATGGGATGCTAATAAGGCAGCCTGGGAGGAAGGATACTTATATTTAATCAACTATATTCAGCAGGAAAAGCATGCAAAGGTACCCGACTCATACAGAACAAAAAGTGGCTACAGCCTTGGGAGCTGGGTGAAAAGGCAACGAAAAAATAGAGACACCCTATTGCCTGAACAAAAGCAGAAATTGGATTCATTGGGTGAGTGGATTTGGGATGTATATAAGGCGGCTTGGGATGAGTCTCTCTTGCAATTAACTGGGTATGTTGAGCAACAAGGTCATGCAAGGGTTCCCAGTTCATATATAGCAGAAGATGGTTTCAGGTTAGGGCGCTGGGTTGTCTCCCAGCGCGTAAGGAGAGAGAGGTTATCCCCGGAGCAAAAATCGACTCTGGGATCATTTGAAGGATGGATATGGAATTCTAATGAGTCAGCTTGGGATGAAGGGATCTCCCATCTCACTAGATATGTTGAGATGGCAAGTCATGCAAATGTTCCAGGCCCCTATAAAACGGAAGATGATTACAAACTCGGCCAATGGGTTTCCAGAAATCGTGTAAAAAGGAATGAGCTACCCCCAGAGCAAATAGCGATGCTGGAATCATTTAAAGGCTGGGTTTGGGACGTTCGAGTTACGGCTTGGGACAAAGGGCTCTCGTGTCTAATCAGGTATGTTGAGCAACAAGGCCATGCAAGGGTTCCCAACTCCTTTAAGACTAAAGATAATTACGGGCTTGGACTTTGGGTTTCAATGCAGAGGAGCAGAAAAGACCGTCTAACTATAGACCAGAAGTTAAGACTGGAGTCGCTGGATGGATGGCTTTGGTGTGCCAGTAATGAGGCTTGGGAACAGGGCTTATCGTATCTAACTGAGTACGTTGAAAAAGAAGGGCATGCGAGAGTGATCAGTTCATATGAATTAGAAAATGGGTTTAAGCTTGGGCGTTGGGTTATTGGACAACGACACAGAAGGGATAGCCTGACAAATGAGCAGATATCAAGATTGGAGGCACTAAATGGATGGGTTTGGAATACTTTAGAATTGGCTTGGGAAGTAGGGTTTTCGTATCTGGCTATATATGTTGAGCAGGAAGGACATGCAAAAGTACCGAACTCATATAAAACAGATGATTCTTATAATCTCGGTGGATGGGTAAAGACGCAGCGAAAGCGAAGAAATCAACTATCACCTGAACGAAAATCTAGATTAGAAGCATTAAATTTTGTTTGGAAAATAATATGAGGCTACCGATTCACTATAACAATCGAAGATGGTGCTATTGAGTAGTTTGGATTTGAAATGGTGATGAACAGAGCTTGGGAGGGAAGTTGATGAGCAATAAACTTAATCCAAGAGAGGTCGGGAAGTCCACAAGGGAGTGCCTGTATGATAAGATTCTTCTTTCTTGGGAGCTTGAATATTCATCAGTAACATTTGACGTCAGATTGGGTTGCTTTAAAGAATTTTGTACTACCCACTCTATAGTCGTTGAGCAAGGGAGTAACCCCAAGGACTTTGATAGAAAAGTTAATATAATGAGAAGAAGCGGGCATCTGATGTATTTCGTTTATAGAAGGGTTCATGATAGTAAAGCAAAGTCTCTGTTCTACTTCCTTCGTAATGCAGCCGCACACGCTGACTTCGGTCGAAAAAAGCCCGGTAGAAAAAACTTTGTATGTTTTCAACATATCTACAATGGGAAGGTGAAAATGATGGGACAAATTCCTGAATCACTTTTTTCACAGTTTGTTGACGCCCTTGCTTCAACCAAGAAGGCCTAGACTATTATTGATTCATTCCCACCATATGCGCCCCCGAGTCCAGTGGAACAGGTTCGCACAGGGCTACAGCGAAATCATGACATCAGGTCAACATAGCCCCTTGCCCGGACTACCAACAATAGAGAAAAAACTTTACCGCAGGTTTGCGGCTTTACTCTACCCGGAAGATGCCGGTACCGGCGATCAGATCATGCAGCGGGCTGCGCTCACGGGTGATGGCCATCGTCGCCATACTGATCGCAGGGATCACAGCCGCGACAAAGAAGAGAAAGTGACCGGTATCTTTGCTGATGATGTACCAGAGCGTCATGCCAAGTGCCAGCCAGGTGATCATCAGGCCGATAAAACGCACCGACGCGGTAAACCAGGAGAGCGGCTCACCTGTTTCATTCATAACGATGCGCAGCTTCCACGGGCGCATGCCGGTCGTTGCCCCGCCCTTGACCCAGAAGCCGGCAAAATAGGCATAGGCGATGACAATAATCAGACTGCCCTTGAGCCACTGCTGCATCGTACCCAGGTAGTTTTCAGCCAGCGTAATCAGACTGAAAGCGATGAACAGCAGCCCGAACAGAATCAGCGAATCATAGCCGCTGGCCAGCAGGCGGATGCCGAAGCCCGCCCTTATGCCTTTCTTGCGTGGTTGTTCAGCCATGTTCTCCCCCAGTTAATCGCCCAGCTCCCGACAAACAGCACGCACAGTGCCAGCACCACAGAGGCGCCGGATGGCCATTCATGGGCATAGGACCAGATCAGACCGGTCAGCGTGCCTGTCATTGAAAATGCCACCGCCAGCAGCCACAGGCTGCCCAGCGATCGTCCCCACAACCAGGCGCAGGCGGCAGGCAGCACCATCAGCCCTGCCGTCAGCACAATGCCGGCAAGCTTGACGCACAGGATCACCGTCAGCCCCACCAGCCCGTAGAGCAGCAGGCGCAGGCTGGCTACCGGCAGGCCGGATGTATCGGCCGTAACCGGATCAAATGCGATGCTCCACCATGCTCTGGATGCCAGAGCCAGTGCCGCCAGAATAAGGCCGGACAACAGATAGAGCCAGAGTTTGTCCTGCGCGGAAATGGTCAGTATATTACCGAAAAGCAGGCCGAACAGGTCAACCTGTGCGCTGCTGGCCGAAGAGATAAGGATAATCCCCAGTGCCATACTGCCGGCAAACAGCATGCCTGTACCGGCATCTTCCGATATGCCCTTGCTTCTGGGCATCAGCGCCAGCAACAGGGCGATCACCACGGCAAACAGGGTGGCGGTAGGCAGCAGCGGCAGCGCCAGCGTGACGGCGATGCCGAGACCGGCAAGCGAAGCATGCGAAACACCAACCGTCAGATAGGAGAGGCGATGAGCCATCACCATCACAGACATTGAAGCCGTCACCACGGCAATCAGCAGTGCCGGCAGCAGAGCTTCCCGCATCACGGGACTGGCCAGAAAATCACTCAGCATATCAACCATGGTCATGCTCGCCCGGCCCGCAGCCGATGCAGCCGGCATCATGGGACACAATATGGATATGATCACCGTACATCGCGCGCCACACAGCTTCCGGTATGTTTTCACCGCGCATGGCATGATGATGGATCCTGCGGTTCAGGCAGGCCACCGAATCGACATGCGAACTGATCGCCGCAATATCGTGTTCAACCATGATCACAGCCATACCCGTTTCATCACAGAGGCGGCGCAACAGCTTGAACAGTTTTTCCTGGCGCACGGTATCGAGTGAGGCGGACGGCTCATCCAGCAGCAGCAGGCGCGGCCTGCGCACCAGCGCACGCGCCAGCCGCACACGCTGACGCTGACCACCCGAGAGAAAGCGGAAATCGGCATCGGCAAACGTCTCCATATCAACCAGTGACAGCGTCTGCAGAATAACATCGCGACGGGCGACACTGTTCCACGGCCAGTGGTAGGTGCGTAGTCCCATTGCCACAACATCGCGTACGCGCATCGGCATCGAAGGCTGATGATCATGCAGCTGATGCAGAAAACCGACATCCTTGAGCAGATGCATGCGGTTAAAGCGGCGCAGGCACTGCCCCATCAGATCAATATGGCCGGCATCGGGTTTGATCAGGCCGGCAACGACATTCAGCAGTGTACTTTTGCCCGCACCATTGGGGCCGACAATACCGAGAAAGTGACCGGCTTCCAGTGTCAGATTGATATCATCCAGCACCGGGTGATCAACAGGCCCGAAGCGCAGATGAGTAAGCTGAACAACAGGCGCGTTCATCGCTGTCCGTCAAACTGCCGGATATTCTCCAGCATGAATGTATGCCACGACTCGCCGCATCTACCCAGTGCATCCAGCGTAACGCGTTGCGCCGCGACTTCACTGTGCGCAGCCAGCCACTCCAGCGCCGTAGCGCTATGCCCTGCATCGGCCAGCAACCAGGCACCGGGATGCTCATTGAGTGTTGCCTGTGCCTCTTCGAGCTGATGCGGGCCGAACTCATGGCCGTGATGACCGGACTCCAGTACGCTGAGTACTGGCACCCCCATCTCCAGCAGCAGACGCCGCCATGACGGATGCTGCATGATCACGCCGGTAGCCTTTAGCGGCTGCAATACCCGCTGCCACTCCGCCGCTATTGCGCTCACCTGCTGCAGGGCTTGCTCAAGCCGGGCCTGAATATCTGCTTGCCGCTCCGGCTGCATCAGCATCAGCGCGCGGGCAATTTCCGGCAGTGCCTTGCGCACCGATGCGGGACTCACCCAGCCATGGTCGATATCGGGCCACAGATCCAGCGTATTGCCGTGCCCGGGTGGCAGCGGCCAGCCGCCATCATCACGGGATGCACGGATCAGCAGTGCGCTCTGGCGCAGCCGCTCAATGGTGCGCGGCTGCATCTGAAAATGGTGCGGATCGGCACCCGCCGGCAGCAGACACTGCACATCGGCTGTATCATCCAGCAGCATCACCAGTCCCGCCAGCGGTGGCAGGGTCACACTGATCGTGGCGCTCCAGACCTGAGCCGGAGCAGAAAGCCATAAAGTGGCTGCAAAAATGAGACTGTAGATATAACGCATGCGCGGCATGCTATGGCGAAGCGGAATAAATGCATCCAGCAGTTTTTCACACCGCCGGGGGAAGGTGCTTGCTTCGCGCAGCATTTCGAGGAAACTACCTCTCCTATGATTTCACCTGATTATTTTTCTTTTCGCTGGAGCTGGTACCGGCCGATCCTGAACCGTATGGAGCAACCATCCGAACGCTGCCGGGTTGAAGTAAGGCAACTGCCTATCCGCATGATCGGTCAGGATGCGGCCGAATACATCCCTTATGTCGTGCAGCCGGAGCTGCAGCGCAGCATCTCCACCGCCCTGCACCGCCTGCAGGACTATACGCTGCGCTATATGGTGCGCGGGGAAAAAATA
This sequence comes from Zetaproteobacteria bacterium CG_4_9_14_3_um_filter_54_145, assembly GCA_002791575.1. Lineage (GTDB taxonomy): Bacteria > Pseudomonadota > Zetaproteobacteria > Mariprofundales > Mariprofundaceae > Mariprofundus. The sequence continues at coordinate 13,848 of PFXI01000095.1, forward strand.
TCGGCACACAAGCTGCCGACGATGGATCAGAAAGCGCGCCAGATGGTTGCCCATCTGCGCAGTCAGAACCCGCACCTGTCACGCGATTTGTTGCATCACTGGTGCGCCGACCCCGATGGCGCCGTCGCGCTGCTGGCGGTATGCGAGGGGCTATGGGAGCAGGGCTGGAAACAGGATCAGGCTGATGCCGCACCCTGGGTACCGGCGATCAATGTACTGCTGTTGAAGCTGATCCGGGCAGAAATCGCTGCGCTCTCCAGTGAGCATGTGGAGCTTACCTCGCATGTCATATTGAACATCATCGGAGGGCTCTATACCTGGGCACTGCAGGCCTTCCTCAAACGCTACCTGGAAGGGGCTGTGGAGGTACGCCGCGTCGCCAGCTATGAGTCGATGATGTTGCCTGCAACACCCATGGTATTCATGCAATATCAGCCGGACTCATCGCTGCTGGCGGATGACAGCCGTATCGTGCGTGCCTATGGCCTGGAGCCGGAAATTGTGCCGCGCATGCGCGAATTGCGTGCCAAGGTAGGCATGCGCAATGAAGGGGGCATCCTGCAGCTGCTGGCCAAGGATCAGCTGGGTGCCCACCTGCAGCGGCGTACATGGGCGCGCCTTTCGCTGTGGAAGCTGGCCATGGACAGCGAACAGGGCGGCTGGATGCGCTATGTGCTCAATGCCAAGCAGCTGGATCAACTGCTGGCTGGCCAAACCCGGCCGAATGACGCTCTGTTGGAGAACCTGAAGAACCATGCCGACGTACCTGTCGCGGCCTGGTTACTGGCTCAGGTGCAGGGCGGGCGCGCCGCCAATGCGGCCGGAGAGCCGTGGTTACATGATAATATTACACTGATGGCTTTCCGCGTATTTGATGAGGACATCAAAATTGAAGTAGCGCGCAGACAGGCCGAGCGCATCTGGCATGAGCGCACCAGCCCGCAGGGGGCATCCGCCGCCGCCACCCGTACGCCCGGCATGCGCCAGAGTACCGGCCTGCGCAGTGCGGCCAGCAGCCAGAAGCAAATGGATCAGGGCATGGAAAAAGCATGGCTGGATGGCGAATTTGTATTGATTCAGCCGGACATCACCCGCGCCCTGCACAGTGGTAAAAAGTTATCCATCAGGCATGGCAGCCTGAGCGTACAATGGGGCAGCTACCTGGCCTGCATGCAAACCTGGCATGGCAGTCAGTCCGACCACTTTTTCACGGCCACATTCCTGCCCGGCGTGCTGTCGTTACTGGGCAACCGGGAAGGTCTGTTTATCGACAGCTGTTCTGCCTCCGGCTGCCTGCTGCGCGGACCGGTCGTGCTGCTGACAGAAGCAGGCATCGCACTGCGCGACTGCCTGCGGCAATGGCTGACCGATGCCTCCGCACATCCGGAGCGTCAGCCTGATACAGCAGTCCGGCTGCCACTGTCGATGTGTCTGGATATGGGTGGAGAGTGGAGCTTTGCCGAACTCAGCGATGTACAGCGGGGCGTACAACGGATTGCGTTTTCACAGGCGGTTGCGCAAGCGGATGCCGGTGCATGCCAGAACAGCGCGGTAGAACGCCTGATTCTGGCGCGTAACAATAAACTCGGGCTGGAATCGTTTGGCTCGGTCGGTATCGAGACCGTAAAGTCCGCGGACGGACAACTGGCACACCTGCTGCATAATGGCGGTTTTGCCATGACTGCCGCGGCAATATTTGAGTTAACACGGGCACTGACCGGCAAGGCCGCGATCCGCGAACTGCATCTGGATAAGGCAAAGCTCAAGGGCATGGTCAATGCCTACCGCATGCCGACAATGCCGCTGGAGCTGCTGCAAATCCTGCGCCATAGCTATGAAGAGGCTCCGTGGCTGTTGATGAAGGTAGGCACAGCCAATCTGGCCGGGGCCGATGTGGAGCTGTTTGAGGTCATGGATGCACATAACCCCGCAGTCCGGCATCTGAAGGAGCAGGGGCTGATCCACGCGTGAGCGCTCGCATCAGTAGTGCCGGCATCCGTATGGACCGATCCGGTCTGCCCGGCGAAGTGGCTGTAGCCTGGTCCGGCGGTGCCGATTCCACGGCCCTGCTACTGCTACTCATGCAGCAGGGCTATCGGGTACAGGCCTGGCATGTCGATCATGCATGGCGCCCATCCTCCGCAGACGAAGCAGCCTTACTGGCAGCCCGGGCACAACAATGGGGTATCGAGATGCTGCTTGCCCGCCTGCCCGCCCCCTCCGGCATCAACAGGGAGGCCGAGGCGCGCAAGGGGCGATACGCCCAGTTTGAACAGTGGGCACAGAGTACCGGCATCACCACCCTCTGTCTGGGTCATCACCTGGATGATCAGGCCGAAACAGTCTGTATGCGACTGCTGCAGGGCTCCGGCATCAGCGGCTGTCGCGGCATGCGACAGCGCCGCAAGCAGGGCCCTCTGGAACTTGTCCGGCCGCTACTGCAGGTGCCGGCAAGTGTACTTAAGAGAGCACTGACACAGGCCGGCATCGACTGGCTGGAAGATCCGAGCAATCAGGATATGACGGTATGGCGTAACCGCATCCGGCAGCGTCTGTTTCCGGCCATGGCGCGGGCCGATGTATCACCCGCCTCACTGTTTATGCGTTGGCAGGCTCAGGCCGAGCGGCTGGGCGAGCAACTCGACAGCGAGGCGGATCGCATATTGACCGATGCGCTGACCAGCGCTCCGGAGAGTAGCGACGCATGCATGCCGTGGCTGATTTGGGCGGATTGCTCAGCCCCGCTGCGTGCGCGACTGCTGCAAAAAATGATGGCCATGGTGCTTGGTGAGGGGGCAACCCCGGGCCGTCGCCACATCCTGATGGTCGAAGGCTGGACGCTGCGGGGCGGATTCGGAGGGCTGGATTTGTCGCGCTGCCGCCTGCAGCGCAGCCGTAAGCACTTGCATCTGCGCCGTACTGCGGCAGATTTGTCAGCTTCATCTTGATTTCATATAAATCTGTGCATGCTTTGGCATGTTGTTTAACATTATATTATAAGATTCAGCTATACACATCTTTTAACTACGGCTGACAAGGGACTGCGTTGATGGGAAAGAATATTCTACTATGGATCGTGATCGGTCTGACAATGATGAGCCTGTTCAATATGTTTTCGGCACCGATGCTGAAGGCAGACAAAATGGCTTACTCCACCTTTGTCGATAAAGTCGATCAGGGCATGGTTGAAACAGCAACAATCAGGGATCACCATGTCAGCGGCCAGTTTCGCGACACCTCCGGTGAGCTTAAAAGTTTCGATGTAACCGTCCCTAATGATCCCAACCTGTCACAGCGCATGCTCGACCAGCATGTGCAGCTGGATGTAAAAGAGAAGGAAGAGGTACCGTTCTTCCTGTCGGTATTGATCTCCTGGTTCCCGATGCTGTTACTGGTTGGTGTCTGGGTCTTTTTCATGCGCCAGATGCAGGGCGGCGGCAAGGGCGGCGCTATGGGCTTTGGCAAGAGCAAGGCCAAGCTGCTTAACGAGAACACCGCGCGTGTCACCTTTGACGATGTAGCCGGCTGTGATGAAGCCAAGCAGGAGGTCACCGAGGTGATTGAATTCCTGCGCGAGCCATCCAAGTTCACCCGTCTGGGCGGCAAGATTCCCAAGGGCGTGCTGCTGGTTGGCCCGCCGGGTACCGGTAAAACCCTGCTGGCACGTGCTATTGCCGGCGAAGCCGAAGTACCCTTCTTCTCGATTTCCGGCTCCGATTTCGTCGAGATGTTTGTCGGCGTCGGCGCATCGCGTGTGCGTGATATGTTCGAGCAGGCCAAGAAGCAGGCACCCTGCATTATCTTTGTCGATGAAATTGATGCCATGGGCCGTCATCGCGGCGCCGGTATCGGCGGTGGCAATGACGAGCGCGAGCAGACACTGAACCAGATGCTGGTGGAGATGGACGGTTTTGAATCCAACGAGGGCGTCATTCTTGTTGCCGCCACCAACCGTCCGGATGTACTGGATCCTGCCCTGCTGCGTCCCGGTCGTTTCGATCGTCAGGTGGTTGTACCGCGTCCGGACCTGCTTGGTCGTGAACAGATTCTCAAGGTACATATGCGCAAGGTTCCGCTCGCTGCCGATGTAAATGGCAAAGAGCTGGCACAGGGCACACCGGGCTTCTCCGGTGCAGATCTGGCCAATCTGGTCAATGAAGCAGCGCTGAATGCAGCCCGCTTCGACCGCGACAAGGTCATGCGCGCTGATTTCGAGACAGCCAAGGACAAGGTGATGATGGGCACCGAGCGCCGCTCGATGATCATCTCTGAAGATCAGAAAAAGACCACTGCTTATCACGAAGCGGGTCATACGCTGGTTGCCAAGTTCCTGAAAAACGCCGACCCGGTACATAAGGTGAGTATTATTCCACGCGGTCAGGCGCTGGGTATCACCATGCAGATGCCGGTTGAGGACAGGTTCAATCATGACCGTGAATATCTGCTTGATCAGATATCCATCATGATGGGCGGCCGCCTTGGTGAAGAGCTGGTACTGGGACAGATGACCACCGGCGCTTCTAACGATTTCGAACGTGCAACCCAGCTGGCACGCAATATGGTAACGCAGTGGGGCATGTCCGATGAGATGGGGCCGATGGTCTATGGCGAGCGCGAGCATGAGCCATTCCTGGGTCGTGAAATCACCCGCCAGACCAATATCTCCGAAGAGACTGCGCGCAAGATCGACATCGTAGTACGCAAGCTGATCGAAGAGAATTATGACCGGGCAAAACATATCCTCGAAGAGCATATGGATCAGCTGCACCTGCTGGCCAAAGCACTGATCAAGTATGAGACACTCGACACAACCGATATTGATCGTGTGATGGCAGGCAAGGAGCCGTTACTGATCAAGGAGATCGAGACAAAGCCATCATCCAGCAAAAAACCGCCGGAAGAGCCGTCGGAAAAAGTCGATATCGGCGATGAAGGCAGTGCTTCGGAATCGGCAACGGATGAGGCTGGTCAGCCCAACTGATGCAGTCACACTGGCATCGTCCGCAACATGGTGATGTAAGAATGATGGGGGTGCTTAATTGCACCCCCGATTCGTTTTCGGACGGAGGAAGCTTCCTCGATGTCGATGCCGCAATAGCGCACGCTCTGGCCATGCAACAGGCTGGTGCCGCCATTATCGATGTCGGCGGCGAGTCAACCCGGCCCGGTGCTGCACAGGTATCGGAGCAGGAGGAGCTGGCGCGCGTGATTCCGGTTGTGCGCGCACTCAGCCTGGCCGGCTGCCCGGTATCGCTGGATACAATGAAAGCGGAGGTGATGCGTCAGGGCATTGCTGCCGGCGCCACACTGATCAATGATGTCAGTGCCCTGCGTTTTGATGCAGCAAGCATGGCGGTCGTTGCCGCTGCCGGCGTGGATGTTTGCCTGATGCACATGCAGGGCGAACCGGACTCCATGCAGACAAATCCTCACTATGCCGATGTGGTGGATGAAGTCTGTGCATTTTTCCAGCAACGCATTACTGCCTGCACCCAGGCCGGCATTGCCGAATCCACCATCGTACTGGACCCGGGTATCGGCTTCGGCAAACGCCTGGAAGATAATCTGGCGCTGATTCGCGGCATTGATCTGATCAAGCAGCGTTTCGGCATGCCGCTACTGCTCGGCGTATCGAGAAAGTCATTTCTCGGCCTGCTGACCGGCAGTGATGTCAGTGACCGGGAGCTGGAAACCGCTGTCGCGGGTGCCATGGGTATTGCCTTTGGTGCGGATATCCTGCGCGTGCACGACATCACGCTGCAGAAGCGTGCCGTACGGGTCGCATCCGCCCTTTCGCAGCCCTGCTTGCGCTCCCGTACTTCTTTGGCATGATTCCCACCGCTGCAAGCCGAGGTGGTGGAACTGGTAGACACAAGGGACTTAAAATCCCTCGGTAGAAATACTGTACGGGTTCGACTCCCGTCCTCGGTACCAACAAGAAAGGGGGCGTGACTTAATGTCACGCCCCCTTTCGCGTTAGGCCTCTGCCTTCATCTTCAAAACCGGAGAATCAGGTAGCCCTTGAATGGTGAACCATCGCCTCCCCTTTCTCTTTAATAATTTTTTCGGCGCTTCACGAAGTTGTGTGGGCAGCACAAGTCGAACCTGCCTGATTGGGTGCCGGATACAGGTCCAAAGCACCCAAGTGAAAGTAGATC
>PFXI01000022.1 GCA_002791575.1 Zetaproteobacteria bacterium CG_4_9_14_3_um_filter_54_145
GGTGTCGACTTCACCGGAATCAGGTGCCGACTTCAATCGGAATGGGGTGCCGCGTTCCAGCGGAATCAGGTGTCACGTTCGACCGGAATACGCAAGCAGTCGCTTGCCGGTGTTCATCTGTCTTGGTTTGGGTTTTTGCGCGTAAGCGGCGGTCTGTTTTTGATGTCTCTCCGTGAGTTGTTCCGGAACGAGCATCTCTATGCTGTTGCCGGCAAACTCGTTAGTGGCATAGCCGAAGAGGGTGCTGCTTGAGGTGTTGGCATAGCGTATGATCATCTGCCGATCAACGATCAGTACCGCATCGTGAAGCATCTCGAAGGCATTTTTGAAAATATGCAGTGTTGTTCCCATCCACCTCTCCGCCAATCTTTTGGCCAGTATATAGCAAGAGTATGGCATGATGGTGTCATGGCGTAGGTTTGGTCAGAGGTCTGTATAGAGATAGGACTCAGGGAGCTTGCGATGCGCATTCAGAATAGGCGTGAGGCGGGTAATCATCAGCAGATCGTCACAGTATGGTGGGAATGCGCAAGGGGCGGTGCTTCCTGCCCCTTGCGCAATACCGTGGTGTTACAGATGCATCTGGTTGAGCCAGCGCTCGAGGAAGTGGATATTGAAGTCGGCCTTCTGGAAGCCGGGGTTGGCCAACAGACGCTGATGCAGTTCCTGATTGGTAGTGACCCCCAGAACAACCAACTCATCAATCGCACGCTGCATGCGGCGTATGCATTTCTGCCGATCGCGAGCATGTGTGATGATTTTGGCGATCATCGAGTCGTAGTAGGGCGGGATGGTGTAGCCGGTATAGAGAAATGAATCCACGCGCACACTGCGCCCGCCCGGCGCGTGATAGAGCTGTACCGTGCCGGGAGATGGTGTGAATTTGAAAGGATGTTCGGCATTGATGCGGCACTCGATAGCATGGCCTTTCATCTTGATATCACTCTGGGCGAAAGGCAGTGGTTCACCTGCCGCAACACGGATCTGCCACTCGATCAGATCGACGCCTGTAATCCATTCTGTAACAGGATGCTCTACCTGAATACGCGTATTCATCTCTATGAAATAGAAGGACTTATCCGGATTCATCAGGAACTCAATAGTGCCTGCACCAACATAGTTGACGGCACTGGCAGCGGCTACGCCGGCAGCACAAATCTTCGCACGTGTCTCTTCATCAACAAAGGGGCTGGGCGCCTCTTCCAGGACCTTCTGGTTGTTGCGCTGCATGGAGCATTCACGTTCGAACAGATGGACAATATTGCCGTGTTTGTCGCCGAGTACCTGTACCTCGATATGACGTGGTTCTTCCAGATATTTTTCGATAAACACAGTATCGTCACCGAAGGCTGCGCCGGCTTCGGTGCGGCACATGGAGTAGGCGTTGGCCAGCGAGGCCTCGCTATGCACAACTTTCATGCCGCGGCCGCCGCCTCCCGCCGATGCCTTGACGATGACCGGGAAGCCGGCCACCTTGGCAACTCGTTTTGCATCTTCGACATCGGTCACTGCGCCATCGGAGCCCGGTACCAGCGGCACATTGGCTTCAGCCATTTTGTGTTTGGCGGCCACCTTGTCGCCCATAATGCGCATCGATTCAGGCGAAGGCCCGATCCAGCTCAGGCCGGATTCACCAACAATTTCGGCAAACGAAGCGTTCTCGGCCAGGAAGCCGTAGCCGGGGTGGATGGCTTCTGCATCGGTCAGCTCGGCGGCAGCCATGATTGCGGCTATATTAAGATAGGATTTTGCGCCTGCGGCAGGTCCAATACAGATGGATTCATCAGCCAGACGCGTATGCATTGCGTCCTTGTCGGCTTCCGAATAGACGGCAACAGAGCGTATGCCGAGCTCTTTACAGGCACGGATAATGCGGACTGCGATTTCACCGCGGTTGGCGATCAGGATTTTGTGAAACATGTGACCCCCGTTATGCCAGAGGCGTGATGACAAACAGTGACTGGCCGTACTCGAGCGGGGAGGCATTTTCAACCAGAATCGCTTCGACAGTGCCGCTATATTCCGCTTCAATTTCATTCATCATCTTCATCGCTTCGATGATGCACAGCGTGTCGCCCTTGTTTACCTTGTCGCCAACACGAATGAATACATCTGCATCAGGACTGGGTGCGGAATAATAGGTGCCGACCATGGGTGACTTGACCAGATGGGCTTCCTCTGGCGCTGGTGCGGCAGCCGGTGCTGCGGCTGTTGGTGCAGGTGCTTCTGCAACGTGAACTGCCGGTGCGAGAGCCTGTGGCTGCATGATGACGCCACCCTGGTTCTGGCGCGAAATACGTACGGTCTGATCGCCTACAGTTACTTCAAGCTCCGTAATGTCGGTGCTTTTTACCAGTCCTATCAGCTTGCGAATTTGAGCTATGTCCACATTAAACTCCTTGATGATATGTTATTTGCGTAATAAATCGTTCAGCCCGCGCAAGGCAAGCAGATAGGAATCAGGGCCGAATCCGGCAATGACTCCGACGGCAGCATCAGCCAGCATGGAATGGTGGCGGAAGCTTTCCCGTTGATGAATATTGGAAAGGTGTACTTCAATGAACGGCAGTGCGGTTGCCAGCAGTGCATCGCGCAGAGCAATGCTGGTATGGGTGTAGGCGGCGGGATTAATGACAATACCGTCTACGGATTCTGAGGCCGCCTGTTGGATGCGGTCGACCAGTGCGCCTTCATGGTTGCTCTGAAAGCTGCTTATCTCTATATCAAGCGAGTCGGCCAGAACTTCCATGTTGCACATGATTTCTGCCAGTGTCTTATTACCATAGTGGCCGGGTTCACGCGTGCCCAGCATATTCAGGTTGGGACCGTGCAAGACAAGAATACGTAGTTTTTTCATGCGGGGGTCTCCATGCTGCGCCATTGTATTTTCAGCTCTTTCAGCACAGTGTTGTCCGGGTCACGTGCCAGTAACTGATCAAGCATTTGCAGTGCTTCATCATGCTCGCCCTGTTCGAAAAACAGTCTGGCAAGGGTGACCGAAACCGCAGGCTCGTGAAATTTACTTAAAGCCTGAAGCTGTAGTGCCCGGGTAGCGCTGGCAATGCCTGCATCAATATCGCCCCGTTTTCTCTGGATTCTGGCAAGCAGCTTCCACGCACGCATTTCGGCTGGTGCAAACTCGAGTACATCCCTGAGGATGATCTCGGCCGTTTCCAGTTTATCATTGCGGGCGGCGGCAATGGCGGCGGCCATACCTTCAGAGACACCACGCCAGTTGACCGGCTTTGGCATGCTTTTGAACGAATGGGTATTGGGTGCAGATGTGCTTGCTGCTAGCATGCCCCTGAAGCTACGCAGGGACGAGTGACGGGTCAATCCGGTTTGCGTAAAAATGAGTCGAAATGGGTGCATATTTAATCGATATGCCGTAAAAATGAACCATTTTAGGCCAGTGAGGGTATATGGCGACAACACAAATGATCCGGTTGAATGGCGAGGAGTGTAGTGTGGCAGCGGCAACGCTGGCAGAGCTGGTTACCGAACTTGGGCTGGAGCAGCGAATGATTGCCATAGAACGAAACCTCGAAGTTGTGCCCAAAAGTCAATATGCTTCGACGCTGCTGCAAGCAGGCGACCGCATCGAGCTGGTGCATATGATTGGCGGTGGCTGAGTCTGTATAACGGATTCATGCAGTACAGGGGAGCAGGTAGGCAATATTAAATAAATACAGGGTATCCCCCTGTTGCCGGCATGGCAGAATCAGGATGGATCAGTTTAGAAATAAAATGGCGGAGAGGACATGACAGATAGTTTCAGGGTAGGGACGCATGAATTCAAATCACGCTTGATTGTGGGTTCCGGTAAATATAAGGATTTCCAGACGACAAAAGATGCCACCGAGGCCTCAGAAGCCGAGATGATTACCGTGGCGGTGCGCCGGGTGAATATTACTGATCCGGGCAAGGAAAATATGCTCGATTATATCGACCCGAAAAAATATACCATCCTGCCCAATACGGCTGGTTGTTTTAATGCCGACGATGCTGTGCGTACCTTGCGCCTTGCGCGAGAGGCTGGCGGCTGGAATCTGGTAAAACTGGAAGTGCTGGGTGATACGCATACGCTCTATCCGAATGTTGTGGAGACAATCAAGGCAGCCGAAGTGTTGGTGGCCGAAGGTTTTGAAGTCATGGTTTATACCAATGATGACCCGATTGTGGCGACCCGTCTGGAAGAGATCGGTTGTGTTGCTGTGATGCCGTTGGGCAACCCGATCGGTTCCGGCCGCGGTCTGGCCAACCCGTTCAATATCCGTGTGATCAAGGAGCGGGCGAATGTACCGATTGTCGTTGATGCCGGTATCGGTACTGCCTCGGATGCCGCCAAGGCGATGGAGTTGGGGGTTGATGCAGTACTGATCAATACGGCCATTGCCGAGGCAAAAGATGAATGCATGATGGCACGTGCAATGCGCGATGCTGTCAGGGCCGGACGCATGGCTTATCTGGCCGGGCGTATGCCCAAGCGCGCCTTTGCCTCTGCCTCTTCACCAACAGAAGGTTATATCTGGGATTAGCAGCAAGCGCGCACGCTTCCGGCGCACGCGAGTGTTTTGAAAGACTAAATACATTCACCACAGAGGACGCAGAGGAAAGGCATTATTGCGACTTGTTTGTCTTCGTGCTCTTGGTGGTGAACAGGCTCTAAAAGTAGGGAAGTACTCACCACAGAGTACACAGGGTTTACGCAGAGTATTAAGATTCATTTTCCTTTGCGTACCTCTGCGTCCTTTGCGGTGATAAATAAGGGAACTGAAATGACTGAATTAAAGAATGATCTATTTTTACGCGCATGCCTGGGACAGGATGTGGAACGCACACCGGTATGGATGATGCGTCAGGCCGGTCGCTATCTGCCTGAATACCGGGCAACCCGTGCGCGCGCCGGCGGCTTCCTGAATCTCTGCCGCTCACCTGAGTTATGTTCTGAAGTGACCCTGCAGCCGATTGATATTCTGGATGCCGATGCGGCGATTCTTTTCTCCGATATCCTGGTGGTGCCGGAAGCAATGGGCATGGAGCTCACCTTCGGCGCTGGAGAGGGACCAAAATTTCCGGATCCGATTACCTGCCGTGCCGATGTGGAAAAACTGCCCGTATTGGATGACCCGACAAAAGAGTTGGGTTATGTCATGAATGCTGTCAGCACCATTCGCAGGGACCTGAACGGACGCGTGCCGTTGATCGGTTTTGCCGGCAGTCCGTGGACACTGGCGACCTATATGGTTGAAGGTGGCGGCTCCAAGACCTTCTCCAAGGTCAAGTCGATGATGTTCAATGAGCCGGAGACCATGCACCTGCTGCTTGAGAAGCTGGCTGATTCTGTTGCCGCCTATCTCAATGGTCAGATTGCCAGTGGTGCACAGGCAGTGCAGATCTTTGATACCTGGGGTGGCATCCTCAATACCAGTAATTATAAAGAGTTCTCACTGGCCTATATGCAGCGCATTGTGCAGCAGTTGACCCGCGAACATGACGGTCGCCGCGTACCTGTGATTCTCTACTCCAAGGGTGGTATGGGCTGGCTGGAAGCGATGGCTGATACCGGTTGTGATGTACTGGGGCTGGACTGGTCGATTGATATCGATGAGGCAAAAGCACGCGTAGGTGATCGTGTGGCGCTGCAGGGCAATATGGATCCTACCATGCTGTATGCGAATCCTGCGCGTATTCGTGCCGAGGTGAAGGATATTCTGGCCCGTTTCGGCCATGGTAATGGCCATGTCTTCAATCTCGGCCACGGCATCACGCCGGATGTGCCGCCTGAACACGCTATCGAATTTTTCAAGGCTGTGCGCGAAGAATCTGTTCGCTATCACAGTTGAGCGTAAGACAATCAAGTATGATCGTGGAGAGTGTATGAGCGGTAGAGATGATTCACGCAGTATGGCGTTGTATTGCGACTTCGAGAATGTTGCACTCGGTGTGCGCGATGTGAAACTGGATGCTTTTGATATCCAGCGTGTGCTGGAGCGACTGCTGCTCAAGGGCAATATTGTCGTCAAGAAAGCCTATTGTGACTGGGCGCGCTACAAAGACTTCAAGGCGCCGATGCATGAAGCGGCATTCGAGCTGATCGAGATTCCACATGTACGGCAATCGGGCAAGAACTCGGCCGATATCCGTATGGTCGTGGATGCACTCGACCTGTGCTATACCAAGGCGCATGTAGACACATTTGTCATTATCTCCGGTGATTCCGATTTCTCACCACTGGTATCCAAACTGCGCGAGAACAACAAGCTGGTGATCGGGGTGGGTGTCAAACAGTCCACCTCGGACCTGCTGATCGCCAACTGCGATGAGTTCATCTACTACGACGATCTGGTGCGCGATTCGGAGAAACAGGGCAAGTCACGCCGTCGCCGCTCATCCGGCAAGGGTAAGTCAAAGAGCAAGGTCGAGGTTGAAAGCAAGTCGGAGACCGGGAGCACGCCAGCGGTTGAGAGTCAGGATCTGCCGGTAGATGAAACCCTGCTGCAGCAGGAGGGGCTCGATCTGATGCTGGAAACGATCGAGGATCTGTTTAAAGAGCGTGGTGATGAAGACAAGGTGTGGGGGTCGATGGTTAAACAGACCCTGAAGCGCCGCAAGCCGGGCTTCTCGGAAGGCTATCACGGCTTCCGCAGCTTCGGTCAGATGCTTGAAGAGGCAGAAAAACGCGGCCTGTTAACGCTGGAAAAAGATGAAAAATCCGGCGGCTATATCATTAAATCCGTCACCACCGAAGATTGACCAGGCGAAAGTTTCTGTTTAATTTAGTAGCGTGAAAGGGTCTGCATGTGACGGAAGGCCAGATCGAGTATCTGGCCTGAGTCCATGCCCGGCTCCCATGCAGCGATGCCGACACTCAGAGTGACCATCATCTGCTGGTCTTGCTCAGACAGCCCGGCTTGCTGGCGCGTGAGCGCCTGAGTTGCACCATGGATATCTGTTGCAGGAGCGAGTACGGCAAAGGTCTGTTTGTCGAATCGGGCCGGAATATCAATCAGGCGCAAATGCCGACACAACTATGTAGCAACACGCATCAGCTGCTGTTCGGTTTCAGGCTGTTTGTGCGATGAGAGCTGTAGCAATATCAGCGACAACGGCAGTTTGGTGCGACTGGCCAGATCAATGTGGTATTGCAACTGCTCCAGCGTGAAGTGGCGTCCCTCAACCGGGTTGATCTGCTCGCTTGCCGGATCGCGACCGGTGGCCAGAAATGCCGAGACATGATGGTGCGCATACAAATGGTAAGTAAGCAATATTGCGGCCGAAAGCAGGGTTATTGCTGCCAGTAATCCATACAGGCCCGCTGCTTCAATGACGCGGGCGGCCAGCGCACCCAGCAGATGCCCGGCAAAATAGATCAGCAATGTCCATGTAATACAGTTGATCAGTTGCAGCACTGCAAAGCGGGCGGTGGATATGGTGGAGCAACCAAACAACACTGCCGAGATCAGACGCATGCCATAGATATACTGGCAGATAAATACCGACCAGTTGGCATATCGATCCATCACGATATTGGCTTTGGGATAGTGCCTGCGCAGAAAGGGTACAGCATCGATAAGCTCCATGCCGCGCCATCGACCAATAGCAAAGAAAATCATGTGGGCTACAAATGTACCCAGGGCCGCATAGGTGATCACCCAGTGTGCTTGCAGCAGGCCGCCACGAACCAAAACCGTTGCGGCCAGCAGAAAGATTTCACCTTCAATAAACATGGAGATAAATATCGCCAGATAGCCATATTGATCGATGAGGTGTCTGGCAAATTCACTTTCCATCTACTTTCCCCCAGTAGTCGATCCGTTAATGTCCTGAGCTGCAGGCGACATGGCAAGATATTGCACCTGCTAGGCGTTACCCGCTGGCGTGGTGATGGCTGGTGACCCTTGCTGCTGTGCAGTGGGTCGCTTATCTCGCCTGATAGGCGGCAAGCAGCGCTGCTTTCAGTCGCGGGTGTTCATCGAGATCGGTGATGCCCAGATAACGGTCGGCGATGGGTTGCAATAGTCGCATGGCACTCTGCTCCAACCATGCCTCTCTGAAACCGTCCAGATCCAGTTTGTTGTCGCGGACATAGTCAACGGCAATGCCAGTCGGGCAGCCGAAGAGAGGCTCTCCTTCAATCATCACGTCAAATTCGTGTGAGTAGCTGCCAATACCATTTTCTGCAGCGAGCAGCCTGAATATATGCAGCACCGGTTCTTCATAGCGCATGCAGTCATCGAGGTTAATGATCGCTGTCGGCGTGAAACACTCACCCTTAAAGTAAAACTCAACCTGTACCTCTACATAATTCATCCGTGCCTGCCTTTTCTGTCGGAAAATCCGCACACTGCTTTTGATGACGCTATCATAGTCTGTTTTGCTTTTGACTCCACTATGCGGGCTCCCGGGTCGCGGTCTGCGGCCCTTGCTAATAAATGGATATAATCGCTGGTTGTGATGTTATCCTTGCCGCCATCATGCACAGCAGAGGTGTTCTACTATGATCAAAGCGGTCCTGTTAAAGATTTTTCGTGAAGGTGTGGGCGGGCTGATGGCGTTTGTCAGTTATATAACCAGCCCGCGCAAAATCAAACGTACGCATGATGCCCAGCAGGCCGTCGATAAAAAAGCGGCATCGATGTCGCTTTACCAGTATTTCGCCTGCCCGTTCTGTATCAAGACCCGCCGTACCGTGCACCGCTTGAATATACCACTGGCGTATCGTGATGCGCAGATCCGTGGTGGGGAGCATCGTAATACACTGGAGCAGCAGGGCGGCCAGATCAAAGTGCCTTGTTTACGCATTGATGACGGTGAAACAACGACCTGGCTGTATGAATCCTCCGCTATTGTCGCATATTTGAACCAACAGTTTGACCCGGCAATGGATACAGCACTACAGCAGTCGTAAGCCGCACAGACCGGTGTTGGCTGCTGCCGGCCATCGTTAGCCTGTAAAGCAGAAGGGTACATTTACCTTGCTGAAAACAATAAAATGCCCCAAAGTATGTTTCCTTACCCAGGGAGGGATTATGAACGCAAAGGGTTTTGCACTGAATGATGATTTTGGTATTTCCGGACAGCTTGCCTTCCGTGATGCCGGAGACGGCTTTATTGTTATCGATATCAATAACAGCCACTGTACGGCCAGTATTGCCGTGCAGGGTGCCCACCTGATGACCTGGGGCCCGAAAGGCGAACAGCCGGTGATCTGGATGTCACCCGTAGCCAAACTGGCTGCCGGCAAGTCCATACGTGGCGGGGTGCCGATCTGCTGGCCATGGTTCGGCGCGCATGCTACCGAGTCCTCCTTTTCCGGGCACGGTTTTGCCCGTACGGTGGCATGGGATGTAATCGCTACCGCAGCTCTTGATGACGGCTCCACATCGGTAACCTTCCGCATTGCCGATATCAACAAGGAGCAGTGGCCGCATCAGGCTCCTGCAGAGATGCGGATGATCGTCGGGTCTACACTGGAGATGGAACTGAGTACGGAAAACCAGGGTGATGAAACGATTACTGTTGGTGATGCACTGCACACCTATTTCTGTGTCAGCGATGCGAGCAAGATTGCTATTCAGGGACTCGATGGTTGTGATTATCTGGACAAGGTGGGGGCTCCTGCGCGCCGCACCCAGCAGGGCGATATTACGATCAGCTCGGAAGTTGACCGCATCTATTTCGATCAGGGACAAGATGTTGTGATCGAGGATCCGGGGCTGGAGCGCACGATCCGCATTGAGAAACGCAACAGTCATTCAACTATCGTCTGGAATCCGTGGATTGATAAATGCGCGGGTATGGGCGACTTCGGATCGGATGACGGATATCTCGGTATGGTCTGCGTAGAGAGTGCCAATGCCGCAGAAGATGTTGTGCAGCTGGCATCCGGCGATAAACACAGCCTGTGGGTGCGCTACAGCGTCGAAAGCCTGTAACAGGTTAAGGTGCCATCCGCTTTGTATGGCGTTATAGCGTCATTTCTGCTGCTGCCCCGGCCGCGATCCACTGACGTTTAAACAGGTCGCTCATCTGGCGTGGAGGCCGTTGCCGCCCGGCGCAACCAGAGCGGCAGTCTCGGCACGCAAACGCCGGCAATGCCCGGACAGATCAAGGCCGAGATCATGGTTTTTACCGGTGCAGCCGATCCCTATGCACCGCCACAACAGGTAGCGGCATTCGAGCAGGAGATGAAAGCAGCAGGGGTGAGATACACGCTGAAATCGTACCCGGGTGCAAAACACAGCTTCACCAATCCTGAGGCTGACGCATTCGCCGGGCGTTTCGGCGTGCCGTTGGCCTATGATAAACGCGCCGACGAGGACTCCTGGCAACGGATGAAACAGTTCTTTCGCAGGATTTTCAAATAGGATTAATGGTTGTAGCGTTACTCAGCAGCGCGGGAGGTGAGTATGGTGAAAGGGAGTGGTTTGGCGAGTCTGGCGATGGTGGGACTGGTGCTTGCAACAGCGATGCCGGCCGATGCCGGGAACATGTATAAATGCAAAGGTGCTGGCAAGTTTGATTCGCCGGTCTGGACGGATACCCCCTGTAAGCCGGGCAGTGAACTACGGCAGATGATTGCCAAAGATTATTCAAAAGAAGACAACGCGACAGAGGGGCATGGCAAGTTCACCGCTATCGAGGTTTCCAGTTTTATTCGTTTTCGCAAGGTTGTAGTCGGCATGAGCAAGCAGGATGTTATTCGCTCATGGGGTTTGCCGGATAAAATCAACAACACATCGGGCAGCAGCGAAATAAGCGATCAGATGGTTTACGGGCTGAACAGTGCCGATACAAAATATGTCAATATCGATGAAGCAGGCCTCGTCTTATCCATTCAGGGTAAGCCAGATGAGGTCGTGAAATGAACTCACTTGTTCTTTCGTAGCGATTCACGGCTGCTAATGATCAGAGTCAAAAGCCTCTCACCGCAGAGGACGCAGAGGAAAGACAAAGTATATGAATTGTAGGTGCTCTGGGGTGACGCTGTGGTGCGTCGGTTTTGATCATCGCGTTTGAACAAGTCTGCTAGCGGGGGATCGAGGCTTTAGGCTCACACAAACTCAGCTATGCATGGGTACAGCTCCTGCTAATCCGCGAAGAACCAAAAAAAGGCTGCCCGTGATGGGCAGCCTTTTAACATTGCACAGGTGAACAATCAGTTACAGCAGCCGCCTTCTTCGTCGCAGTCGCCTTCACCGCAGCACTCGCCACCATGTACATGGCCGTGTTCGATCTCCTCTTCTGTAGCCTCGCGAATGGCTTCGATGGTAATATCGAAATGCAGGCGCATGCCGGCGAAGGGGTGATTGCCATCGATGGTTACATTATCACCGTCAACAGCTGTTACGCGTACAAACTCAACTTCTTCTTCGTCAGGCAGTTCGGTTTCGAACTCCATGCCGACCTCAATCTTGTCAACGCCTTCAAATATGCCGGCCGAAACAGTCTCAACCAACTCATTGTCATATTCACCATAGGCATCAACTGCATCCAGTGACACTTTCAGCTTATCGCCCACGGCTTTGCCAGTCAGTGCGCTCTCCAGACCCGGAATGATGTTCTCTTCGCCATGCAGGTAAACCAGCGGGTCTCCTGCTTCGGATGAGTCGATCACCTCGCCGGCATCATTGCTCAGGGTATATTGAGCTGAAACGACTTTATGGTGACTAATCTGCATGTCTATCTCCTTGAACCGGTACTGCTCTTGTCACCGGTTCTTAATGCGGCGGCAGACTACCTATGCCGCGGCGGATAACAATATAAGCAACTAACAGGTTGCGGGTGGGGGGCTCATCTCCGAATGGAATCTGCTTCAGGTCTCTGAAACAAAGAATTGATAGATTGTACATATTGCACAGTTTTTCAGTGCACAGAGTCGAGTTCGTAACTACCAACGGATTGGATGCATATTCCGATGGAAGCCGCAGGTCACTCCGACAATGTCGCACCTGATTCAAAATGAAATTCCCACTAAATCGAAGGACTGTTCCCGGCCGAGGCTGTGTGAAAACGTGGAATGTTTTCATCTGGTGGGGATCTACCATGACATTTGACGTCATTTCAATCCGGCGCGGTATAAGTGACTTTATCAAGCGGTTAATTTGACTAGGAAACCTTATATTTCACCAATTTTTAAAATTAACATCCGTTTTCACACGGTCTGGGCCATTTGCGGACTTTCAGTTACTATCAATTGGTAGCTATTCAGCCGTTGAAAGACAAACCAAGTTGTAGCAATTAACCTGAATAATTCATAAACCTTTCAGGCGACCGATTAATATTGTTCACAAAATGGTTTAGTCTTATGCAATCGCCGTTATTTCGGCTCTGTTT
>PFXI01000031.1 GCA_002791575.1 Zetaproteobacteria bacterium CG_4_9_14_3_um_filter_54_145
AAACAGAGCCGAAATAACGGCGATTGCATAAGACTAAACCATTTTGTGAACAATATTAATCGGTCGCCTGAAAGGTTTATGAATTATTCAGGCTAGGAACTTTCTTTGAATTTGGATATAGCCAAGTATTATCAAGCATTTCTTTTGTCACAGTCCCATCCTTTAACAGGGTTTCATACGCCAAGGAATCCTTTGGCAACCTGCGCCCTCTGGTACTTGTAGTATCCCCATTCGCATTTCCAGATGACTTACCCGCCGCCCCAGACATCTCTCTACCAGTCGCAGCCACATCACTGGAAATATAATCAATAGCAACCCTAGCAGTCATCGCAGCGGCAGCAGTAATGAAAGTATTCTTCAACGATTGGCCAAGCGCCCTTCTTGCGTCATCCGCACCACCTTGCCAGTAACCAGCCACATAAGCTCCTGCCCATTGCCCAAACATCGCACTTGCAAAGCCAGTTGCTGCCCCAGAAACAAAAGCATTCCTGACATTGGCAATCATATCCCCGCCGTAGAAAGCCGTGCCCATTGCCGCACCTACAACTCCGCCTGCAATGCCTCCTGCGATACTCCCTGCAATAAAGCCCCCAAGACCTCCTCCGGCAAGTTCTCCCGCCCAAAGACCAGCAGAGCCGCCTGCATATGCAGCAATACCTCCAATAGCTGCCCCTAGGACTATGTCCATAAATCCGCCACCATTCATGGCAGCGTTGGCACCACCGGCGATTGCGCCAACGATGGCAATGAACAGCAAATCATCAATTCCAAAGAAATGCCCAGTCGGATCAGTATACATCAATGGGTTATTCACAACATAGCTATACCGGTTAAACGCCTGCATGTTTCCTGCGCCAGGCACCACTGCATCCGCCGAGATGAAGCGCCCGAGGATGGGATCGTAGAGCCGTGCATTCATGTTGATCAGGCCGGTGGAGGCATCCATCTCATGGCCGGTGAAGCCGCGCGTGGTGTTGGATGCGCCCATGGCTTTGGCTGCGTCCGTGGCCGGATCAACCGGCAGACCGAAGACATCAAAGCGCAACCGCTCGACCACGGCTCCTGTCTCATCCGTGATCACGCTGATCGAGCCCAGATGATCGCCATGCATGTAGCGGGTGCTGACGATGCCGCTCACATCCGAGATCGAGGCAACAAGCTTGCTGCCGGCATAGATGTTCGCCACCTGCTTCGTTATGCCGGTAAGGATGTCCCGCTGCTGCTCGTAGATCTTGCCGATATAGGTTGTTTCCATTGTCGGCGTGGTCTTCTGCACACGGTTGTGCCCCGCATCGTAGGCATAGCCGCTGTATCCGTTGGCCGTGGTGATGCCCAAAGGCTTGTTGAAACTGGTCCAGCTCAGCGTGCGTCCCGCGCCACCCTTCATATTGCCATTGGCGTCGTAGCTGTAGCTGTTGCCGCCGGCCGTTTGCACCGCATGCGGGTGGAACGGATCGTAGGCATAAGCGCCTACATCGGATTTGCTTTTGATATTGCCGATTTCATCGTAGTCGTACTGCTTCTGCAACACGCCGCCCGCATCACGCACATGGGTTAAACGATTGAGGTTGTCGTACTGGAAATTCTCGGTGTATCCGACCACCGCATCGGTGCGGAATTTCATATTGCCGATGGGGTCATAGTCGTATGACCAGTTCTGGATCGTGGTGCCGCCTGAAACTGAAGAGAGGCCGGTGAGCGTACCACGCACCGGGTGATAGTTATGGTTGGTCGTTACTTTACTATTGTTAAAAGACTCACTGGTCAGATGTCCAAACTGATCCATGGCATTGGCCTGCCAGATTACTGCTCCAGTGTTCACATTGGAAACTGATTCAAAATAATGGGACGTATTATAGTTGTGCCTGACGGCAACACCGTTTGGATAGGTAATGGTGTCCACGCGGCCCAAACCATCGTAGTTGGTCAAGACAATGTAGAGCTGGCCGTTAATCGTTGTATTGCTTGCCTTCACCCGACCGTATGTATCGTAAACATACGCTTTGGAGGCGATGCCGCCGCTCTCACTGCTCAGCGCACCAACCCACTGCGTATCATAGGTCCAGGAGCTGATCCCCTCGGGCTCCGTACGGCTGGTCATACGACCGAGCAGATCGTAGGCCATGGTCGTAACCTGAGCTTTGGCGTCGGTCTGGCGGATCAGATTGCCGAGTGCATCATACTCGTAACTCCATCTGCCCATATCCGGATCGACCATCCCAGTCTTGCGACCACGGATATCGTAGCTCATTGTCGTAACATTGCCTGCAGCATCGGTGGTTGTGGTCAGGTTACCATTGGCATCATAAGTATACTTCATGACAAAAGTATCAGCATCTTCAACGCTGATCACCTTGCCCTGGCTGTTTTTCGTAGTGATTGTTTTTTGCAATTTCGGGTTGATCGAGGTGATGATCAGACCGTTATAGTCCGTAGTGGCAACATAGAGATTGCTGCTGGTATGGTGCTGGTACGGCACAAATTAAAAAGGCAGCCAATTACGGCTGCCTTTGTTTATTCTCTATATTTCAATGCTTTAAATGGTGGGCGATGCAGGGTTCGAACCTGCGACCCCTGCCGTGTGAAGGCAGTGCTCTCCCGCTGAGCTAATCGCCCGTTTTCTGTGGGGCGCGCTTTCTAGCAGCGAGGTCCCACAGATACAACCGTTATTACCGTTGTGTGTTATACCTTGAGGAAGGCGTCGATGGCGCGGGCCTGTTCGGCGGCATTGCCGATGTAGGTCGCAGGGGTCATCTCCATCAGCAGCTGCCTGGCTTCATCGGGAATGTCCAGCTCGCTGACGAAGGCGCGTAAGCCTTCGGGCGTGATACCCTTGCCGCGGGTGAGCGCCTTCATCTGCTCATATGGATTTTCCAGGCCGTAGCGACGCATGACGGTCTGCACCGCTTCGCCGAGTACCTCCCAGGTGGCGTCGAGATCGGCATCAAGGGCGGCTGCGTTGATCTCCATCTTGGAGATACCGCGCAGGGCAGAGGAGTAGGCCAGTATGGAGTAACCGAAGCCGACACCGAGGTTGCGCAACACGGTGGAGTCGGTCAGGTCACGCTGCCAGCGAGAGATCGGCAGCTTTTCAGCCAGATGGCTCAGTACCGCATTGGCAAGGCCGAGATTGCCTTCGGCATTTTCGAAATCGATCGGGTTGACCTTGTGCGGCATGGTGGAGGAGCCCACTTCGCCGGCAATCACACGCTGCTTGAAATAACCCTGTGAAACATAACCCCACATATCGCGGCAGAAATCGATGAGGATGGTATTGAAACGGGCGGTGGCGTCATTGAGCTCGGCAATATAGTCGTGCGGCTCGATCTGGATGGTGTACGGGTTCCAGTTGATGCCGAGGGATTCAACAAAACCTTTGGCAATCGCCGACCAGTCCAGCTCCGGATAGGCGGCCAGGTGAGCATTGTAGTTACCGACCGCGCCGTTGATCTTGCCGAGGATCTCCACGCCGGCAATCTGCTTGCGGCTGCGCTGCATGCGGTAGGCGACATTGGCCCACTCCTTGCCCATGGTGGTAGGGCTTGCAGACTGGCCGTGGGTGCGTGCCAGCATCGGCTGGTCGGCATAGCTGTGGGCACCGGCCCTGATATCCTCAATTACCGCATCAATCGTTGGAAGCAGCACCTGATCGCGGGCCTGCTTGAGCATCAGCGCGTAGGAGAGGTTGTTTATATCTTCAGAGGTGCAGGCAAAATGGAAGAATTCGGCGATGGCGGCCAGCTCCGCGTGGTCGGCCACCTTCTCCTTGAGCAGGTATTCCACTGCTTTCACATCATGGTTGGTGGTGCTTTCAATGGTCTTGACGCGCATGGCATCCGCTTCCGAGAAGTCGCTGACGATCGCATCAAGCAGCGCATTGGCCGCTGAGGAGAAAGCCGGCACCTCTGCGATATCGGTATTGGCTGCCAGCATCTGCAACCAGCGTACCTCCACGGTTACACGCGCCTTGATCAGGCCGTATTCGCTGAACACAGGTCGCAAATCGGCGACTTTGCTGGCGTAACGACCATCAAGCGGGGAGAGGGCGGTCAGGGACGAAAGTTGCATCGGGAACTCCATTGGTTGTTGGAAATGGGGGCGAAAGGTACACATCCGGAGACCATTTTCCAAAGGCCAGCTGCATCATGTTAGCAGGCATTGTTGATTTAACACATGGCAGTGGCATCATTCGCCGCCGATTTGGACGGGGAGTAAGGGTTGACCTTGCTCCTTTTTTATTCAAAGCGGTGACAACAGGCGAGGATGGCGGAATTGGTAGACGCGCTGGTTTTAGGTACCAGTACCAATGGTGTGGGGGTTCGAGTCCCCCTCCTCGTACCATATAAGCAACATATAACCCGGGCGGAGATGCCCGAATAAGTCCGGATGGCGGATGGAGATACGAATGATTCAGACAGAAGTGAAAACACTGGCCCCAAACGAATTTCAGGTGCATGTCACCGTCGCGCAGGGCGAATATGACCGGGTCTATGCTGCAATGACCAGCAAGCTGAGCATGCAGGCCAAGCTCCCGGGCTTCCGTCCGGGCAAGACCCCGTTGAATGTGTTACAGCAGAAGTTTGGTCCCAAGCTGCATGAGGATACTGTCTCCGAGCTGATTCAGACGCACTATGTCGCCGCGATTGAAAAGTCCGGTCTGATTCCGGCGCTGCAGCCTCTGCTGGATGTGCCGGCAGTGCAGCCGGTGAGCGGATTTGAGTTCACCATGAAAGTAACAACCTGGCCTGATGTTGAGCTCAAGCCACTGGCAAAGCTTGCCTTTGATGAAGTGACTGTCGACGTTGAAGATGCCGATGTACAGGCTGTTATCGATCGTCTGCAGAAGTCGCAGGTCAAGTTTGAAGTGGAAGCGGGACGCGCTGCCGAGAAGGGTGACCAGCTGCATATCGATTTCTGCGGCTCGATTGACAATGAAGAGTTCGAAGGCGGCAAGGGCGAGGATGTACCACTGGTACTCGGCGAAGGTCGTTTTATTCCGGGCTTTGAAGAGCAGTTGCTGGGCAAGGCTGCCGGTGATGATGTGACCATCGAGGTAACATTCCCGGCCGACTATCAGGCAGCACACCTGGCCGGCAAGGCCGCCAGCTTTGCCACGACGGTGAAATCCGTCGGCAAGCCTGTAGTGGCTGAGAATGAAGATGATCTGGCAGTGATGCTGGGCTTTGAGAATGCGGCGGCACTGCGTGCCGATGCCGTAGCTCGTCTGCAGGATGAGGCGACTGAGGCTTCTTTTGCATCTACCCGTGAAGCGGCGCTTGATGCACTGCTGACTGCCAATGAGTTGAATCTGCCCGAAGGGCTGATCGAAGAAGATATGCGTGCAACCACCCGTCGTGTGCTGGAAAACATGAAGCAGCAGGGCATGCAGGCTGATCCTGCGATGCTCGACAATGACGAGTTCCGGGCTGAAGTGCGCGGTCGCTCTGAGAAGGGTCTGAAATTGTCAGTTCTGTTACAAACTGTACGTGAAGCTGCAGACCTGAGTGTGGACAGTGCCGCTATCGATGCTGAGATTGATCGTCAGTCCACCCAGTATCCGGAAGAGCAGCGCGATCAGTTCAAGGCGTGGGTACGCGGTCAGGATGAGCAGATGGCTGCTGTGCGCGAGCGACTGCTGGAGCGCGCCTGTGTCGAGTATATCATCGCCGAGGCTGCGACAGGCAAGGTGAACAAGCCGCTGTCTGTATGGCAGAATGAACAGGAAGAGCAGTAAACATTTTACGCAGGCACGCTTTTTGCTTTAGTTTTTTATCAGGAATAAAGGAGTACTCATGAATCTGGTGCCTACAGTAGTGGAACAGACATCCAGGGGAGAGCGGGCATTTGATATATTTTCCCGCCTGCTCAAGGAACGCATCATTTTCCTGAACGGCCAGGTGGATGACCATATGGCCAACCTGATTATTGCCCAGCTGCTGTTTCTCGAGTCTGAAGGGCCGGATAAAGATATCTATATGTATATCAACAGCCCCGGTGGCATCGTGACGTCCGGCCTGGCCATTTATGATACAATGCAGTACATCCGCTGTGATGTATCGACACTCTGTGTTGGTCAGGCGGCCAGTATGGGCGCGCACTTGCTGGCTGCAGGTGCCCATGGCAAGCGCTTCTCCCTGCCGAATTCGCGTATCATGATCCATCAGCCACTGGGCGGGTTTCAGGGCCAGGCTACCGATATCGAGATTCATGCGCGTGAAATTCTGAGCCTGAAAAATCGCTTGAATGAGATGATGGCGAAGCATACCGGTCAGCCACTTGAGAAGCTGGCCGAGGATGTTGAACGTGATTATTTCTTGACTGCTGATCAGGCCTGCGCTTACGGTTTGGTTGACAAAGTGCTGACCAGCCGTGCAGAGGCTGTTACTGCCGGAGGTGGTGATGACGACAAAAAGTAGTAGTGGAGACAATACCTTATACTGCTCATTTTGCGGAAAATCGCAGCATGATGTAAAAAAACTGATTGCCGGACCTACCGTATTTATATGCGATGAGTGCATTGAGCTGTGCAATGAAATCATTGTTGAAGAGCTCTCGGGTAAGGAAAAAAAGGATGATAAGGCTGATGCCGGCCTGCCTAAGCCTGCCCAGATCAAGGCTTATCTGGATGATTATGTCATCGGTCAGGAAGGCCCCAAGCGTCTGCTGGCTGTTGCTGTCTATAACCATTACAAGCGCATGGCTCATAATGAAACGGGCGATGTGGAGATCTCCAAGAGCAATGTGCTGCTGCTCGGTCCTACCGGTTGCGGCAAGACACTGCTGGCCCAGACGCTGGCAAAAGTATTTGATGTACCGTTCGTGATGGCTGATGCCACTACGCTGACCGAAGCCGGTTATGTCGGTGAGGATGTGGAAAACATTATCCTCAAGCTGCTACAGGCAGCCGACTACGATGTGGAGAAGGCGCAGCGCGGCATTGTCTATATCGATGAGGTGGACAAGCTTTCACGCAAGGCAGAAGGTCCGTCGATCACGCGTGATGTCTCCGGTGAGGGCGTGCAGCAGGCGCTGCTCAAACTGATTGAAGGCACGATTGCAGCCGTACCGCCGCAGGGTGGACGCAAGCATCCGCAGCAGGAGTTCCTGCAGGTGGATACCACCAATATTCTGTTTGTGCTGGGCGGCGCATTTGCCGGGCTCGAGAAGATGATTGAGGCCAAGGGCAAGAAGCGCTCTATCGGATTCGGTGCTGAAGTCAGTACTGAAGATGAAAAGGATATCGGCGAGATCCTCAGCCATGTCGAGCCGGAAGATCTGATCAAGTTCGGTCTGATTCCGGAGTTGGTCGGTCGTTTGCCGGCTGTAGCCACGCTCGGTAGTCTGGATAAGGCAGCCCTGCTGCGTATCCTGAAAGAGCCGAAGAATGCGCTGATCAAGCAGTATCAGGCGCTGATGAAGTATGATGGCGTGGATCTGAGTTTCAGTGAGGATGCTCTCGAGGCGATTGCCGCCAAAGCGCTGGCCCGTAAAACCGGGGCACGCGGTTTGCGCTCGATCATGGAATCGGTGATGCTGGATGTGATGTATGACATTCCGGGTATGCCGGATGTTGAGCAGTGCATCGTCAATGCTGATGCCGTTGAAGGCAAGAGCAAGCCGGTACTGGTGCTGAAGGGTGCTGATGCGGCTGATACAGATGAGCCACTGGTCAAGGCTGCTTCCTGATTCTGCTCCGGGTCTGTTTCTGACGCCCGCATGATGGTTGTGCAGATCGCCATCTTCACGTCACATTCACTGACGAATCACCACTATTGACCGGCCGCCATGCGGGCGGCCCTGTTTTCGGGTCAACTGCCCGAGTGTATCTATTTTTACCAGGAGAATCACGTGGCCGAATCAAGCAATGATAAACATGATGCAAACGTTATGGAGGCTGCTGCCGATGCGCTGCCGGTGCTGCCATTAAGGGATATTGTTGTTTTTCCATGCATGATTGTGCCCCTGTTTGTCGGCCGGGATAAATCGGTCAAGGCACTGGAAAAGGTGATGGCTTCGGGTAAGAAAGTGCTGTTGCTGGCCCAGAAAGATGCCGCACTCGATGATCCTCAGGGCGAGGATCTCTATCAGATCGGTACGATCGGCAATGTACTGCAGCTGTTGAAGTTGCCCGACGGTACTATCAAGGTGCTGGTTGAAGGTGGTGACCGGGTAGTTGTGCAGGCAATTCATGCTGAAGGTGATTATCTGACGGCACACTATGAGCTGCTGGCCGCCTCCGGCGAGTCGCCGCTTGAGCTGGATGCCGTCGCCCACTCGCTGGTGCAGAAATTCGAATCCTATGTCAAACTGAATAAGAAGCTGCCGCCGGAAGTGATGGTCTCCGTCTCTGCCGTTGAAGAGCCGGACAAGCTGGCCGATACCATCGCCTCACACCTGAACCTGAAGGTGGAGGAGAAGCAGGCTCTGCTGGAGATGCCGGCGGTGATGGACCGGCTGGAGCGACTGTACGCCCATATGGAAGATGAGATGGGGCTGCTGCAGGTGGACAAGCGCATCCGCAGCAGGGTTAAACGTCAGATGGAGAAATCCCAGCGCGACTACTATCTATCCGAGCAGATGAAGGCGATCCAGAAAGAGCTGGGCGATGAAGATGGCGAAGGCGATCTGCAACAGCTGGAAGAGAAGATCAAGCAGGCGGGCATGAGCAAGGAAGCCGCAGCCAAGGCGGAAGCGGAGCTCAAGCGGCTGAAGATGATGCCGCCAATGAGTTCGGAAGCCACGGTCGTGCGCAATTACCTCGACTGGCTGGTTGATATCCCGTGGAGCAAGCGCTCGCGCGTCAGTCGCGATCTGGCTTCCGCCGAGGCGGTGTTGGAAGCCGATCACTACGGGCTGGAAAAGGTGAAGGAGCGCGTGCTGGAGCATCTGGCCGTGCTCAGTCTCGTGCGGCGCATGAAGGGGCCTATCCTCTGTTTTGTCGGCCCGCCGGGTGTCGGTAAAACGTCACTGGCCCGCTCGATCGCCAGAGCGACAAAGCGCCGTTATGTGCGTATGAGTCTGGGTGGTGTGCGAGATGAGGCGGAGATCCGTGGTCATCGCCGTACCTATATCGGTTCGATGCCCGGCAAGGTGATTCAGTCGCTGAAAAAGGCCGGTACGAAGAATCCGCTGATTTTGCTCGATGAGATCGACAAGCTGGGCTCTGATTTTCGCGGTGATCCGTCATCGGCACTGCTGGAGGTACTCGATCCGGAGCAGAATCACACCTTCAATGATCACTACATGGAAGTGGATTACGATCTGTCGGAAGTGATGTTTATTACCACAGCCAACAGCCTGAATATTCCGGGGCCGCTGCTGGATCGCATGGAGATCATTCGTATCTCCGGTTACACGGAGCAGGAGAAGCTGGAGATTGCCAAGCGCTACCTGTTGACCAAGCAGCGCATCGATCACGGCCTGAAAGATGAGCAGTTGCAGATGGATGACGGGGCGATACTGGAGCTTATCCGTTATTACACCCGTGAAGCCGGCGTGCGCAGTCTCTCGCGCGAGCTGGCGCGCCTGTGTCGCAAGGTAGCGCGCAAGCTGGTGCAGTCGGGGCTCTCCGAGACCATCACGCTGATGGCGGGCGATATCGAAGCATATCTGGGTGTGCGCAAGTGCCGCTTCGGTCTGGCTGAGGAAGAGGATCAGGTGGGCGTGGTGACGGGACTGGCCTGGACAGAGGTCGGCGGAGAGCTGATGCAGATTGAGACAGCGCTGATGCCGGGTAAAGGCAAGCTGACTGTCACCGGTCAGCTGGGCGATGTGATGCAGGAGTCGATTCAGGCTGCGCTGACCTATGTGCGTTCACGTGCTTCCCAGCTGGGCCTGAAACCGGACTTCCATCAGAAGGTGGATATCCATGTACATGTGCCGGAGGGGGCAATCCCCAAGGACGGGCCTTCAGCGGGCCTGGGTATGGCGACATCCATTGTTTCCGCGCTGACGGGTATACCGGTGCGTAAAAACGTCTGTATGACCGGTGAAATAACCCTGCGTGGCAAGGCATTGCCGATTGGCGGGCTGAAAGAGAAGCTGTTGGCGGCGCATCGCGGTGGCCTGACTGTTGCCATTGTTCCGGAAGAAAACATCAAGGATTTGAAAGAGATCCATGAGGATGTTCTCAAAGGAATTGAGGTGCATGCGGTGAGTCATATGGATCAGGTGTTAGAACATGCCTTGACTAGGCTGCCTGCCGATATGAGTATCCCGGCAAGTTTTGTGCAGGGACGCATAGGTGAGATATATATGGATGACAGTTCTACTGTTGCCCACTAAAAAAATATAATAGATTGATTGACAGGATATGGGGTCACCTGCGTATAGTTCGCAACCCATTGAACACAGCGGGAGGATATAGATGAACAAAGCAGAATTGATCAATCACGTAGCTGCAGCTGCGGATTTAAGCAAGGCAGCAGCTGGTGAAGCTGTAGAAGCCGTACTGAGTGGCATTACCGGTACTCTGGCGAGTGGAGATGCTGTAAGTCTTGTTGGCTTCGGTACTTTTTCTGTCGCAGAGCGTGCAGCACGCACAGCGCGTAACCCACGCACTGGCGAAGCTATTGAGGTTGGTCCATCCAAGGCGCCGAAATTCAAGGCTGGTAAAGCTTTGAAGGACGCTGTTAAGTAATTTCATAGGCGGGGAAACCCGCTTCCGGAAAGCAAGGGCAATGATGCCCTTGTTTTTTCGGGCGCTTAGCTCAGCTGGGAGAGCAACGGCCTTACAAGCCGTAGGTCGCAGGTTCGAACCCTGCAGCGCCCACCATTTAAGCCCGATTTCAGGGCTTGATACACGAAACAATCTTTTTGGTTGATTTCGGGGCCGCAAGTTATTATGTTGCGGCCCGACGAAGAAGCTGCTTGGCAGCATCTTCACGGAGTGGTAGTTCAGTTGGTTAGAATGCCGGCCTGTCACGCCGGAGGTCGCGGGTTCGAGTCCCGTCCGCTCCGCCACATAGAAAGCCCCTGATGGAAACATCGGGGGCTTTTTTTTATGTATTTCCCAATACGAGAGTCCCGGAGCATCGGTTGCTCAGCGATTACGACCAGTACACCGGATGCGTGCAGACATTTGTTTCAATTTCACATGAACCCTATAGTTTCGGCTGAGACATGAAAGTAAAGACGGCATAATGACAGGCATGGAAGCCATGCCGTTAAAAGGGCCGTGTCATGCATGTCTACAAGAATTGAGGAGGGAGAGACTATGGCTCTGAATATGAGTGATGTTGTAAGGCGCAATCCGGAGATCGTGCACAGCGATATGGATGGCGAGACGGTGATGATGAGTGTGAACGAAGGCAGCTACTATGGCCTGAATGGTGTCGGCTCGCAGATATGGGAGCTGCTGGAGCAGGAGATGAGCGTGGATGCGATCTGCACAGAACTGCTCGGTCATTTCGATGTGGAAGAGAAGCAGTGCTGTAGCGAAGTACTCGCCTTTCTTGAGGAGATGAGTACCAGCAACGTAATCGAGATCGCCTGAGCGTGAAGTCCCTGTTGCGCAAATGCACAACCTTTTTGCGCATGCCGGTCAGGGAGAAGTATTGGTTTTTTCTGGTATGGATAATCAGTGGCCCGGTTCGGGCCGCATTGCTGTTATTGCCATTTCGCAAGATGACGCCGGTGCTCGGGGAGCACTGCGGCAAGCTACAACTGACCGCGCTGGCAAGCGTGGAGCAGCGGCAGCGTGCCTGGCGCATCGGTCGGGTCACTGAGCTGGCGGCTTCCTATACGCCGTGGCAGTCGAAATGTCTGGTGCAGGCGTGTGCGGCATCGATACTGCTGCGTTATTACAGGATTCCATATGTAATGCATTTGGGCGTAGCTCGAGATAGTGAAGATACTGATACGGATGGCAGTGCTATGAAGGCACATGCCTGGCTCTCTGTAGGCCCCCGGATCGTTACAGGTCGCGATGGTCATCGCGCCTTTACCATCGTCTCCACCTTTGTCTCGCCGGCACTGCTTAACAAGCCCGGCGATAACGGAGTTCTGGATGCGTCGTGAGCAGTGGCGGGCGTTGAAGATGGCCGTTATGGCCTTTTTTCGTTTTGCGCCGACCCGTTTGTCATTGCTGTTTGCACTGATGCTGTTTCAGCGTGTAACAGCAGGTGTTGGCCTGTTGCTGATTATTCCTCTGCTGCAGCTGGTTGGATTCGATACGGGTTCCGGGATGACCGGCGAATTCGCCGGAATGATCGGCCGCTGGTTTGCCGCTCTAGCCTGAATAATTCATAAACCTTTCAGGCGACCGATTAATATTGTTCACAAAATGGTTTAGTCTTATGCAATCGCCGTTATTTCGGC
>PFXI01000066.1 GCA_002791575.1 Zetaproteobacteria bacterium CG_4_9_14_3_um_filter_54_145
CATTAAGAATCGAAGACTTAAAGCTGGATGGGATAATGATTATTTGGAAAAACTGCTAATGGGAAAGTAACAGTTTTAATGCGATTGCCCTGATAGTTGAAGTAGGACATATCCAGCCTGAAAGTGCCGTCCTCTTTCAAGTCCATCAGACTATCCAGAATAAGGTCGACATAAACAGGTTCACCGTAGGGTGCCAGCCCCATCAGTTTGTACTCACCCGAATTCACCTTGAAGCCGGTGTAATAGGTAAATGCCGAATAGAGCAGGCCCAGCGAATGCGGAAAGTCGATCTCCCACTGTGGCGTCAGCGTGTTGCCATCGCCAAGCCAGACCGAGGTGGAAGCCCACTCCCCCACGCCGTCCAGACAGAGTACTGCCGCCTGCTGAAACGGCGAGGGGAAAAAAGCAGAGGCCGCATGCGCCTGATGATGCTCGGTAAATAGAAGCTGCGGCAGATCGGACTGTTTGCATTGAGCCAGTGCCGCAAGCTCTTTTTTCAGCACCGATTTCAGGTAGAGCTTCTCTTTTAGCCACACCGGCATGGCCGAAAGAAACGATCGGAAACCACGCGGGGCATAGGCCAGATAAGTCTCAAGCAAACGCTCAAACTTCACCAGTGGTTTATCGTAAAATACGATGCATCCCAAGTCGCTTAGCTTGATTCCTGCATCCTGCAAACACCAGGCAATCGCCTGAGCGGGAAAAGCGGCATCCTGTTTTTTACGAGTAAAACGTTCTTCCTGGGCAGCAGTAACAATCTCTCCGTTGCGGATCAGAGCAGCGGCGCTATCGTGATAAAAAGCCGAGATACCCAGAATATAGGTATCATTTTTCAAGCGTTTGTATTTCCCTGATTTTGCAGCTGATCATAAATTCGTAGGTGGTCACCAAATAGCAATAGGTTAGACCGGCCATACCATCAAGAAAACCAAAGCGTAAAAAAAACATGTAGATAAAGCGAAAAAATGGCCTGAAGGGAAGGCGGAATACCAACCCTTTTATAGCCAGTCGGCGCTGATCGGCATCTCTGGCAAAAAGCCCTGCCCAGTTCACCTGTTCATTCAACCTGTGCGCAAGCGAAGCTCTGGCCTCATCGGCAGAATAACGATTGTGTCTTTCAAACCAGTCATCCAGTCCTTTTGAAAAGGAGTAATGCAGATAGGGCTCATGCAATGTGCCGATTTTTTCAACAGCAATATCGGCTCGCTGGCCATGACCAACCATCTTGAACTGAAACACCGGACGTCTGGTCAGACGTACCTGATAACTGGGATACATGCCTGAATAACGCAACCACTTGCCCATAAACATCATCTTTGAAGGTATATTATAGGCATCAAAACAGGGATTCCGGATCGCCTTTTCCATCTCCTCAAAAAGCGCTTCGGTAAATATTTCATCCGCATCCAGATGAAACACCCATTCATGTTTGAACTCTATATGCTGCAGGGCAAAATTTCGTTGCCCCGCAAAACTGTCAAACTTCCTCTGCTCTACACGTGCACCTGCTTTAGTAGCCAGCTCTACAGTGCGATCTGAACTGAATGAATCCATCACGACAATATCATCACACCATGAGATGGCATCCAGACAAGCGGGCAGGTTCTGCTCCTCATTGAGCGTCAGCAACAGGATCGATACAGGCACCGGCTTATTCCTCCTTGTCCATATCGCGTACACCAATCTGTTTGGCCGGATTACCGGCAACAATACTCCATGCACTCACATCTTTCACGGCCACGGCACGCGCACCGACAACAGCGCCTTCACCCACCGTAACGCCCGGACCAATAAAAGCCGCGGCACAAACCCAGGCCTGGGCGCCAATATGAATAACAGGCTTTAGCAGCGGCATATCGGCCTTGCGGTGATCGTGCGTACCGGCACAGATATAGGCATGTGGAGAGAGTGTGGCACACGAGCCGATACTCACCGGGCCGAGGTTATAGATGTAGACGTGCTCACCGATCGCGGCCCAGTCAGCCACATCCAGATTCCATGGCATATAGATTGTCGCCGTACTGTAGATATGTACATTTCTGCCAATGCCGGCGCCGAACAGGCGTAACAGGAAGCATCTCCATGCAACCATCGGCCGGGGGCTAAAGCGGAACAGCGGCGTGCATAGGGCCCAAGCGATACGACGTAACAGCTCGCTGCGCCTGTATTTCGGCTTGTTACGATTGGCCGAAATATCCAGTTCATCACCCATCGGATTTCCCTCCGGCAATAACATCGAACATCTGCATCAACGGACGTGTACAGTGCTGCCAGTGGAAGCGCGCAGCATTGCTTCTCGCAGAATCGGAGAGTTGCTGCCAGCGATTCTCATCGCTGAGTAGTCCAGCCAGTGCCTCGGCCGTTGCATCAACATCACCCGGCGCAGGAAAGAGCCCACCCTCGCCGCACACTTCGGGAATAGCACAGCAGTCAGAGCTGACAACCGGCGTGCCGAAAGCCTGAGCCTCAACAGCTGGAATACCAAATGACTCACACCAGCTCATCAGGCAAAATACCCTGGCCTCTGCATAGTGGCGGTGCAGGTCCTCAACAGAGGCATGTCCCTTGAATGTTACAACCTCGTCAAGCCCGAG
Source organism: Zetaproteobacteria bacterium CG_4_9_14_3_um_filter_54_145 (assembly GCA_002791575.1). Lineage (GTDB taxonomy): Bacteria > Pseudomonadota > Zetaproteobacteria > Mariprofundales > Mariprofundaceae > Mariprofundus. The sequence goes on from PFXI01000066.1 coordinate 2,595, forward strand.
CGATGTTGTCAGCGCATGCATCCGCACTTGATAGCCTGCATCGGGCCATGCTCCGACCAGCAGCAGTTCAACCGGCAGTTTGTACTCATGCACCAACTTATCAACGGCGCGCAACAGCGTCTCCACGCCCTTGTGCGGGGCCATGGCAGAGACAGACAGGATCTGCCACCTGTTCCGTTTTACTGAAACCAGCGCCTTCGCCTGCTCAAACAACAGATCATCAAGCCCCGTATATACCACCTCGGATGCCTGCTCATTCAAACCGGCATTTTTTCTGTATGCCTGCCGCATAAACCCGGACAGGTAGAGCATCATTGCCGCATCTTTAACAGCTTTTCTATAGCCGTAACGTTGAATTGCCGCCTTGAGTGCATCAATGCCCTTGAGCTTGAGCTCCGGCACCAGCGACCATGGATTCATCGCATAGGAGATTTGCGGAACCGGCAGGCCGGGCGTGATACTGCCAGACGGAGTCCAGATGAAATCAATGGCATGCTGCCGCGCCAGCGCCCCAAGGTGTTTGCGCTCCCAAAGCATGCGGCCAAACCAGCCCGTGGTTTTGTCCGGGCACTCCAACCACTCGACACTATCGCCGAGATCGCTACGAATATGACGGTTACCGGCATGGTAAATGACCAGGTATGTATGTTCGCCCTGTGTCCATGGTACAAGACTGCGCAAGTGCCCTATCATCACGTGGCGACCGCTGTAGTTGGTCGTAGAGAGCATATTTACCAGCACACGCATTTAAGACATCACCTTTCTGTATACTTCTAGCAGTTTCTCAGCCATCTGCTGCGGCTGAAAGTCGAGCACGCGCTGGTATCCCTTACTGATCATCGATTCAGCGACATCATCACTATTGAGAATACTCAGACACATTTCGGCAAGCTCTGTTTCATCAGCAGCCGGCGCTGTCATTGCCGCATCGGCAACCACTTCTGCCAGCGACCCCTCGCTGGAGCAGACCACAGGCGTACCGAATGCCATCGCCTCCAGCGGCGGCCAGCCAAACCCTTCATAAATACTGGGAAACAGTAACAACGAGGCATGGCGGTATAGCTCGGTTACTGCTGCATCTACCGGATCATTGATACATTCAAGGCTGGCTGTGATCCCCAGTTGATCGGCCAGTTTCAGCAGATCTTCAGCCAGCGGCGGACCGGCCATTTTCAACTTCATCTCCGGTATTCTGGCATGAACCATAGCAAAAATGCGTAACACCGCCGCCCTGTTTTTGTAAAAGCCGTTATGACCGAGGTGGAATACAAACGGTGCATCACCATGGCGACGGCTGTGCCATGCCGGTGACAACTGAGCAGATGATGTCATATCGGGTGAAAGTGCAGGAAAAATAACATGCATTTTTTCCTCGCTGATACCGGCATATTGCTTCAGGTCATTTAACGTACTGTTACTATCGCAGACAAGCAGCCTACTGCGTTGCAACCCCTTGAGCCCGGCACGTATAACCAACTGACCACCTTTGCCGGGAATCCTGCCACCGAGTACTTTTTCCATCTGCAACAAGGGTACAATGTCGTGTGCAGTCACCACCGTCGTGCTGGCAGGGAGCAGGTTTGCTACATAACCGTGACTGCCATCCAGCAGGTGGTAGAGATCCGCGCGGCGCCCGAGCCTGAGCCGAAATATGGCAGCCAGAAATACCCAGCTGTGGTGCGTCCACATCCGGAATCGTGCCGGCACACGCTCCAGAATATGCTGAGGCAAGGCAATGTTTATGCGTATAATCGAAACATGCCTGGAGCTGTCCATATCACGCAATGCCATTTCAACCAGGTCGGCATAACGGGCCATGCTGCCCTTGAAACCGACAGGGGCCGTTTCAATCAGGCAGAGGGACATGGGTAGTGACGTGCTCAAGCCTGCTTCTCCTGCAGCCACAGGGGCGATGAAAGCAACATCGCCAGCGCCAGAGCTATCATCACCATGATCAGTCCGTCACTGAAAACCTGACCGGAGATTAAAAAATTAGCGATATTGGCTGCGACAAAACCAGCCAAACCCAGCTGTAGCGGCGAAAGAATGCCTGTTGAACGACTGTATTTAATCGTCAACATCGTTGCCCTGTATATGGACCAGGCGAGCAGCAGTGCAGCACAGAACCCCAGCACACCCAGTTCCACCATCAGTTTTGATGACCCGGCCTCCTGCCAGCTGCGCTGAATCGGCAGGCCCAGATATTGAATACCCTGAGCAGCCGTCCCAATACCCTTACCCCAGAATCCCGACTGCCTGAATGTTTCAAACACATTACTAATACCGCTACTTTCCACACGCTTAGCCAATGAGCCGCCGGCAAGCTGGCTGGCATAGAGATTATAATCTTCATTCAAACCCAGCTTCCCGGACATCAGTAATACTGCAAATACAATCACTGCCCCTGCCAGGGACATCATCACCACGCGCCCGACGCGCCCGATATAGATATGCAGCAAAGCAACCACAATCACCCAGACAACCGTCATACTGATCATCTTGTTACGACCGCTGATAAATACGCAAAATGCCCCCCACACGGCCATGCCCAGCCAGAACCAACGTGGCCCCGCCTTTCCGTACAGAGCCATCGTCAGGGAAAACATAGAGAGTGCAGCTGCATGCCAGCCCATGATATCGGGGCTACGGTAAAAGCCGGCAATCAATTCAATCATATGACCATAGGAGACATGCCTGATCCAGTGCATACCAAGCGCCGATGTCCCGAGCGTATTCCACCCGGGAAACAGGTGCAGTACCTCCAGTACACCACCCACGAGCATGATCGCAGTAAACAGGCAGTAAAAAGCGATGAGCCTGGATACATCACCACTATTTCTGGCATAAGCAAAACCAGCCAGCAACGTCAGTAGCGGCACGCTGTACGAAAACAGCCCGATTGCGGCCACTTTCCAGGCAATAAAACCATACTGGAACACAACCACGGTCGCCAACAGCATGGCCGCAATAAACCATCGAATACGGGTCTGTACCAGCGGATGAAGATCACCAAAACTTTTCCACGGCCACTTGCGTGATGAAACCAGACCGATCATAACGCCTAACCAAATTGGAAAAAATGAGAGCACCATGAAAGCAGGTGCGCCGGGTGTTATTTTGCGTACTGGATCCTGGAGTGCGCCAACAACAATCAGCAGTGCCAGACCCAGTCGCCAGTTTTTAATCGCAATCAGCGCACTCAGTGCGACAAAAACCCAGAACAGAGATGTAATCATCAGTCTTGCCTGGTCCTGTCCAGCAAACCGGGTCCCTTGAGCAACAGAGCCAAGGCCCAGAAAATACCCAGTAGTTCCGCACAGAGCGAAACAGGAATCCACCAGGGTGAGCGCAGGTGATGTTTTGTACGGATCGCCCGCAGCGGTTGAATGAGTACCGTTTTTACAGCTTCACGCAGACCACCCCTGAAGGCGTAATAATATTTCCCGACTGAATGATGGGGACGCCAGGTTGTAAGGTGATGGCCTTTGGAACGCGTACCACCACGCTCAGACCTCAGGTGGTGCATACTGATCGATGGTTCAAACAGAATATTACCCCCGGCCCGAACCGTCCTGCGGGCAAAATCGCTTTCAAAACGGTAAGCAGAGCCCTTGAAGTTTTCGTCAAAGCCACCAATATCTAAGGCAAACATACGATTAACGCAGAGATTACCCGCCATCACTTCTTCAATAAACTGGCGCTTGTCACTATTGAACGGGAACCAGTTTCGCGTCCACGATTCAAAGCTGATCACCTGCTCATCCGGTTGAATAACCTGACCGGCAACGCATGACGGCGGAGTGTCAAAGTCATTCAGAGCAGCTACCAGCGAAGCAATCAGGTTCTCATCGGGAATGATATCGTCATCCAGATAGAGCAGATAATCGGTATTTGCACGCAGCAAGCCCTGATTCATCGCATGCGGAATGCTCGGCGGCGAAAAGGTGACCCTACGAACAAAGCCTTTATTCTGTTCCAGATATGCACTGGTTGCAGGTTCGTGTGCGGGAGTCTGGTCAATCAGCAGAATTTCATAAGGGGTGGTTTTCATGGCTATCAGACTGGATAGCGTATCCACAAGTACCTGTTCCCGACCATAGGTGGGGATAACAACTGTAATATTCGAAGCTGAAATCAATTGTATTCCCTTTTGTGCCTCTGATTGAATAATTTGCACGACAAAGTCTATCCGTGAACTTCGGCCCCATCCACTTGTAGTGGCTCACTGGCCCCAGCCAAGGAGAGGCCCCGAGACAAGGGGAGGCATGACAGCCACAACCAGACACTGCATTGTCAGCAATGATGCAAGGTGGCAATGAACTCTTGGCAAGTGCAATGTGTAAAAAACTACGCAAAAAAAAAGCTGCAGCGAAACTCCATGTTTTCTACTGCAGCTTTTGATGTAGTGATTAAAGCGTCTTAGAAGCTGTACTTCACATTAACAGTATAGCTATCCAGTGTCAGCTTATTCGGGGTAGGCGGGTTAGCATCAGTTTTCATATAGCGGATGAATTCTAAACCACCAGATATATGCTCGTTAACCGCATATTCTGCACCAATACCGTAACTGAAACCTGTAGATGCCTTGGTTCCAACAGTTGAAATGGCCGTAGGACTGCCAACACCGGGGCCGGCAATGCGCGCAGTAGTTACACCCAACAAACCGTAAACGCTTGCACTATCGGTCATGTATGCCTGCGGCTTGGCCAAGACAGACCAGACATAGTCGGCAGTGGCTTTCGTCGTATTAGTGGTTGCGTTATTTGCATCATCTGCTGTAGCACCCAGACGCATTTCAAGAGCAAAATATTGATGCAACTTGGCGCCGACCGCGACATAACCATACGTGTGAAAGGCTTTGCCCATTTTTGTAAATGTAGGCGTACCCGTCACAAATCCTGACTGCTTGATACTCAGTGTGCCTAAGCCCACCGCACCGTATGGCTCAAACATAAATCCGCCGGACTCGGCATTAGCTGTAACGGCTGACGCTGTCATCGTCAGTGCGAAACCAGAAACTAACATGAATTTTTTCAATTGTAACCCTCCTGATTTTCAAAAACGTAAGCCGATTTTAGTCAGCACATTTCATCTTTGCAACTTCTGTGATGCAACTCACTATTTTGTGTGCGCATTAGACCACAGTTGACCTGCAATTTCATCATCTATCATTTTATTCAAATCTTTTTCTGCTGTATCAGGGTAGCCATCTGTTGATGTCCATATCTATTCCAGTGAAAAGCATGCGGGTGATAGGATCGACCACCCTCACTACCGAATGCCGAATATGGTGCCACTGCACTACCCTGCTCTCCTACAAACTGTCGCCCACACCCGGAGGCAATACATCTGCAGCCAGCAAGCACTGATATATCGCCTCAGCCCGCTGTTTCAGCATCGTATCCACTCCGATAATATTATCCGCCCCCGACTTGCTGTGAATAGTGTCTGCAACTGTTGATTCGTAGTGAATACCTGCACTGGCAAACAGGTGCGATAACACGGCTTCCGGGCTTTCACATAGTTTCTCATAGCAAACAAAAATGCTCCCTGTGCCGCGAGCCTGCTGCAGAAGGTAGTCATATGTGCGTATCCATAGCGCCAGCCAGTAGTTGATATCGGATGTTTGATACTCACATTCGATATTCCCGAATGCCTGACCAAACAGAAACGGCTTGTGCCCGGCACCAAACTCATAGTGACCCAGCCAACTCATATATTCTCGCGTGAACTTATCTGCAGTATGCAGTGCAATAAATCGTCGGTGCTGGGTCAGTAGTGATAAAGCCTGTGTAAGCGGATCCCTGAAGGGAATCAGTATCAGCGATGCAGGAAAAGCCCTGCGAATGGCGTGAATACGCAATATATTATTATTATTTTTTGATAAATAAGCCTGCCCGAGGGCATCAGAACTGGCCAGAATACAGTCGATATAGTCACGGAAACGATCAATATTTGCGGCGCTGACGTCATGCGGCTTTAAACTGTCATCAAACACATATTGATCACCGCAAAAGGTCAGCCAGAACACCTCCTCAAAGGCTTCCGGACTATCAAAATCAACAAACAGGCCATCACCATGCGCCCTCTCTTCAACCTGCCCTTGCATCCTGAAGCGGCCTGAAAGCTTCTTCCACAGGTTCGGCATAAGCACAAACGGCATATTGCGATACGTAAGGGAGCAGAGTTTCCCGCTATCGTAGAAACTACGCATCAACACAGTCGTACCGGCCCGAGCCAGCCCACAAATAAAAATGTGTTTCTGTTCCGGATGAGACTCACCGCTGGCAACCAATGTGGTTTCCAGGTCGAAAGAGGCTCGTCGTATCAGTGATGTACTGAGCGCCAAACGATGCAGGATTCTGTCACTGACAGTGTAGCTATTACTCGGCATGGCACTGTCTGAAGTAAATGTAGGGAATGGATATGGTCAGCATCAAAATCATACCCGAAATACTGGAGAAAACATCTGAAATAGTCGGTCTCATCTCAACGTAATAGTCCGCAATCCAGGCAAATCCACCGACCATTAACACGCATCCAGCAATCATGAGCAGCAGAATCATACTATTCAGCATCAGTACTCCGGCATAACGGAGCAGTGCTTTTTCCTTCCAGTGATCGGAAATCACTGTAGATGACAGGATGCGAATGATTTTTTTCGAGATTCGCATCACCGTCCGTATGCATGGCCGGAATGGAAGCCTCAGAAAATATTCCATAGCCAGAACTGTCAACAGGGCTGTAAGAAAAAATGCCATCTAATTCGAAGCGTCGTTATTCCTGTTTCTTTTCTTCTTAAACAGGCGCTTGAGCGGATACCAGATAATGGCAATCAGGGCCAGAACCAGAGAGCCCAGAATACCCAATACAGCGCCAATCGTTCCTATGCCCAAACCCGGACCTATATATGCATATGCATTCAACGGATAAAATATAGCTGCAGCCAAAAGGATGAATTGCATTCAACCACCTGAGTTTATTTCAGTTTTTTTGTACATTTCATCCCCTTTAAAACAGAAACAATACTGCTTGCCTGGCTTTTTGTCAGGTAGCGACTCCAACCGGTCATTCCTAATGTGTTGTCATCAACCTTAACGGTAAACTCCCATACTACCTGCTCGGGAGACAAACGCATGATGCGGGCATAATCGGTTTCCTCAATAAAGACATCACCGTTATCGAGAATATCCTGTTCACCCTGACTAAGGGTGCGAACATCCGATTTCTTCATGGTTTCGCTATACGGCATAGATATATGTTCATCAGCAAGGTCGACAATATAGATATTGTTATGATTACCGACCAATGCGCTGCCTACAGGCGTTCTGATAACATCATTACCAAAAATACTTATTTTCGACTGGCCAATAAAGTCCACATCATGCTGATTGAGCCATGGGCCCGTTTTCAGCCATATGATTTTATTTGTGGAAGGCCTATATAACAAGACAGCGCTTCGATCCCTCAGGCTCAGCAGCAGATCACCTTTCTCCCAATATGGCGATGAATAGAATGCCGGCTGGATATCATTCAGATGAATGGCGTCATTGTCATACAATCCGGCCCCGAATAGCAGGCCGCGATAACCATTCTCCTCCAGAATTTGTGATACGGATTTAGCGAATAACACCTTGCCATCCGGCGATATTTTTGTGATCGCATCATCCCGAAAGTCAATAAATTTAACCTTATCGTATAAGCTCGGTTCGATCACCGAAGAAACCCAGAAACTCCCATCCGGATCCTGCTCAATTGAGTGATGATAAACCCCATCCACTTCCCACTCAATGTCAGAACACGCATTCACCTTGAATAGCGGCCCCCTGTACTTGAAAACGATACTGCCATCGTCAAGTAACAAGGGGTGAATCATGCGATAATCGGAAGGGCTTAAATCGGTTATATTGAAAAATTTACTGTCAGTATGCTGATGCTTCTTCAGTTGCCGAATATCCGGCACCCATTCGTGCAATACCCGTGCATCACTGATGCGCATTAGCTTAACCGTGGATTGTCCTTTTTTATCATCATAGGCCGAGAGCAACAGATACCCATCGTCGTTTACTGCGCCCGGCTGCACCTTGCCATTTTTTTTAAAGCCGTCAATTTGCGAAAACCTGTTGGCGACAAGCAGGGGTGAACTGTCCCCCCGCCTTAGTTCTGAAAACGTATTCTTCACCAGCGAAGGAAAATCTGCGATTGTTAGCACCACCTGCCCGGTTTCTCCCAGCCTTTCATCTCCATTCAGGGCATGCTTGACCAGCCAGCCGAACAGAACGGAGCCAACCAGTACCAGGCTTATCAGCAACAGAAATACCCAGATAGGCATTTTCTTCATCATCAATGATTCCAGTTTCATGAATGGAGAACCCTTTTACTCGAAAAAAGCGCGACAGGCCATTCTCCCTGAAACCACGTAGCGCACATCAATGACAATGTGATCTTTCCAGCACGGGGAGAACATTTGTCACCTGCTCTTGTGTAAGATAGCGGCTCCAGTTTAACATACCGAGGGTATCATCATCAACTTTGACCACATATGTCCAAACAGCATCCTTTGCAGACAACCTGAGAAGCCGCCCATAATCTGTCTCCTCCACAAACACGTCACCATGATCAAGAATTTCCTGCCTCCCACCGGTGGGAGTTCGGATATCAAGCATTTTAAAAGGTTCAGTATATGGCGTGGCTATTGCTCCATCAGTAAGGTCGAAAACATAAATCCTGTTTTTCAGTTCAATCGTTTTTGCACCTTCGCGCCGAATAACATCGTTGCCAAAAATGCTGATTTTTGACTTCCCGACAAAATCCGCGTCATGCTGGTTGAGCCATGGACCTGTTTTCAGCCAGATGATTTTATTTGTAGATGGACGATAGAGAAATACAGTGCTGCGATTTCTTATGCTGACTAACAGGTCGCCCTTTTTCCAGTAATTTGTCGAATAAAGCGCCGGCTGGATATCATTCAGGTGGATCGCGTCATTCTCGTAGGGCCCTGCCCCGAACAGCAGGCCGCGATAACCGTTTTCAACCAGAATCTTCGGTACAGATTTTTTATACAGCACCTTCCCATTGCGGGCAGAAACTTCCGCAATGGCATCATCCTTATGATCCACCAGTTCAGCTTTACCATAAAAAGAAGATTCAACATGGGAAGGTACCCATAGATTGCCATTCACATCCGTTTCAATTGAATGATGAAAAAAACCATTGTTAATCCATTCAAACTGTGAGCAGGCGTTGATCTTGAATAATGGGCCCACACTCTTAAACACTAGGCTGCCATCATCAAGTAAAAGCGGATGGGCCAGCTGATACCTGAAAGGAGTCATGTTATCTGCATCAAAAAAAGGCGTCTCGGATCGAGACTTCGCCAGCAAGCGAATATCGGGTATCCATTCATGCACGATCTGATCATCATGAATGCGGATCAGTTTCACAGTGGATTGCCCTTTTTTGTGATCAAAAGAAGACAACAGCAGATACCCTTCGTCGCTTACCGCGCCCGCTTGCATCTTGCCGTTCTTTTTGAAGCCATCAAACTCAGGAAATCTGTTGGCAAGAAGCAAAGGCGCCTTTTTTTCATCGAGTTCGTTAAATGTTCTTGGCGCTTCACGAAGTTGTGTGGGTAAAATCTAAGAATCAGCTATATTTGGTTAATGAGAGACAAGCATTTATACCAACAGATACTTGGCAT
>PFXI01000023.1 GCA_002791575.1 Zetaproteobacteria bacterium CG_4_9_14_3_um_filter_54_145
ACTTCACCGGAATCAGGTGCCGACTTCAATCGGAATGGGGTGCCGCGTTCCAGCGGAATCAGGTGTCACGTTCGACCGGAATACGCACACAACCGCACAAACCAGATGGACAAATATGGCACTCGTAAATAACTGCCATGTTGCGTGCACAAAAAAAGGGCGCCCTGAGGCGCCCTTTTCCATTTCGTTGTTACTGCTTATGCAGCTTCGTCAGACGCACTTTCAGGGCGGTCATCAATAATCTGACCCAACTCCTCCAGTATTTCCGGATCCGGGCCTGCATCTACTGCATCCTGAATCATTTTTGCTTGTGCTGCGGATATCGGCTTGGGTGCATTACGCGCCGCAAGACCAGTACCTGCCGGCAACAGGCGTCCGAGAATCACATTCTCTTTCAGACCCATCAGCCAGTCTACCTTGCCTGCCAGAGCAGCCTCGGTAATCACACGCGTTGTTTCCTGGAACGATGCCGCAGAAATAAACGACTCGGTATTCAGCGATGACTTGGTAATACCCAGCAGGATCGGTTCAAACGTTGCCGGTGGCTTGCCTTCTGCTTCCAGCTTGCGGTTGACCTTAAGCACCTGCTTACGCACAGGCTGTTCGCCTGCTACAAAGCTGGATGCACCCGGATCGATAATCTGAACCTTACGCATCATCTGACGAGCAATGACTTCAATATGCTTGTCATTGATCTTCACACCCTGCAGACGGTAAACCTCCTGAATTTCATCCGTCAGGTAGTTCGCCAGTGCCTCAACACCAAGCACCTTCAGGATATCCTGCGGCGCTGGTGAGCCTTCCATCAGACGCTCACCACGACGTACCCGATCACCTTCCTGCACCAGAATCTGGGAGCCCTTCGGAATCTGGTACTCAAACTGATCGGAACCATCAGAAGGATTCACATACACACGACGTTTACCGCGAATATCCTTACCGAAGGAGATCACACCATCAGAGTCGGCAATAAACGCCAGGCTCTTCGGTTTGCGTGCCTCGAACAACTCGACCACACGAGGCAGACCACCGGTAATATCCTTGGTTTTGCCTGCTTCACGTGGAATACGGGCCAGCACATCGCCAGCTTTCAGGGCAGCACCGTTATCCACATTCAGAATAGCACCGGCAGAGAGGAAGTAGCGAGCCGGCATATTGGTACGGGTCAGCACCAGTGGATCACCTTCAGGATCTGACGGGTTCACCAGATGAATCTGCGGACGCAGTGCATCCTTACGGGTATCTACCTGCTGCGTTACCACACGACTGGACAGGCCGGTTACTTCATCCGACTGCTCACGCATGGTGATGCCTTCTTCCATATCCACATAACGAATCTGACCGTCAGCTTCGGCAATCAGCGGCATGGTATACGGGTCCCATTCTGCAAGTTTCAGACCGCTCTTGACGCTGGCACCATCCTCAATAAGCAGATGGGCACCATATGGAATACGATGACGTTCCAGCTCCTTGTCCTTGATATCGACAATGACAACTTCGGTATGGCGGTTGATAACAATCAATTCACCAGTGGCATTGGCCACAGTGATGGCACTATCGAGCTTGGCAGTACCGCCGAACTTGGCTTCAACGTGCGCCTGCTCGGCTGCTCGGGATGCAGTACCACCCACATGGAAGGTACGCATGGTCAGCTGTGTACCCGGCTCACCAATCGACTGGGCAGCAATCACGCCAACTGCTTCACCGATTGATACAGGTGAACCATGAGCAAGGTCGCGACCGTAACAGTTCGCGCACACACCCTCTTCCGATTCACATGTCAACACGGAACGAATACGTACCGATTCAATGCCGGAATCGCCAATTTTATCAGCCAGCTCTTCACTGACCATAGCACCAGCCGGAGCAATTTCCTCACCGGTAATTGGATCACAAGCAGAATCAAGCAGAACACGACCGAGCACACGCTCAATCAACGGCTCAATCACTTCACCGCCCTCAATCAGGGCAGAAAGGGTAATACCATTGAGCGTGCCGCAATCCTGTTCACGGATCACAGCATCCTGCGCCACGTCAACCAGACGACGTGTCAGGTAACCGGAGTTAGCTGTTTTCAATGCCGTATCCGCCAGGCCCTTACGTGCACCATGGGTCGAGATAAAGTATTGCAGAATGGTCAAACCTTCGCGGAAGTTCGCTGTAATCGGCGTTTCAATAATGGAGCCGTCAGGCTTGGCCATCAGACCACGCATACCGGCCAGCTGGCGAATCTGCTGAGCAGAACCACGAGCACCGGAATCAGCCATCATATAGACCGGGTTAAAGCTCTTCGCCTCTTCAGTCTTCGTGCCATCAGTGCTGGTCAGTACGTCGGTGGAGAGGTTGTCCATCATGGCGCGGGCAACTGTTTCCGTCGTGTGAGTCCAGAGATCGACTACCTTGTTATAGCGCTCGCCGGCCGTAATCAGGCCGTCTGCATACTGCTTCTGTACCTTGGCAACCTCAGCATCTGCTGCTGCAACCAGAGAAACCTTGTTATCAGGAATCACCACGTCGCACAGGGCAAACGAAGCACCCGAACGTGTGGCATACTCATAGCCGAACACTTTCAGTCGGTCAGCCAGTAGTACGGTCGCCTTGTTGCCGGCAACACGGTAGCAGGTTTCGATCAAACCACCCACATCCTTCTTGGTCAGCAGGCGATTGACAGATTTGAACGCCATCTCGGCAGGTAAAACGGTTGACAGAATCGCACGACCAACAGTGGTCTTCTCACGAGTGCCACGGATACGGCAACTGATACGAGTATGCAGCTCAACAGCGCCGGCATCCAGAGCACGGATAACCTCTTCCGGAGAGGAGAAAGCCATATCCTCGCCCTTACAGAATGGACGTTCACGAGTCAGATAGTAGATACCGAGGACCATATCCTGTGTTGGTACAATCACCGGCTTACCGGTGGCTGGCGACAGGATATTATTGGTAGACATAATCAGCGCACGCGCTTCAGTCTGAGCTTCAATAGAGAGCGGTACATGCACAGCCATCTGATCGCCATCGAAGTCGGCATTGAAAGCGGTACAGACCAGCGGGTGCAACTGAATGGCCTTGCCTTCTACCAGCAGTGGTTCGAAAGCCTGAATGCCCAGCCTGTGCAGCGTTGGTGCGCGGTTGAGCATGACAGGATGCTGATCAATCACTTCTGCCAGAATGTCCCAGACTTCCGGAATACCCTGTTCTACCAGCTTTTTGGCCGCCTTGATGGTGTTGGCCAGGCCGCGCACTTCCAGTTTGTTATAAATAAACGGTTTAAACAGTTCCAGCGCCATTTTCTTGGGCAGGCCACACTGGTGCAGCTTCAACTCAGGACCAACCACAATCACGGAACGACCGGAGTAGTCGACGCGCTTGCCGAGCAGGTTCTGACGGAAACGACCCTGCTTACCCTTGATCACATCGGACAGGGACTTCAGCGGACGACGGTTGTTACCGGTAATAGGCTTGGAGCGACGATCATTATCGAACAGGGCGTCAACAGACTCCTGCAGCATGCGCTTCTCGTTGCGGGTGATGATTTCTGGCGCATTCAGCTCAAGCAGTCGCTTCAGGCGGTTATTACGGTTAATGACACGACGATAAAGATCGTTCAGATCGGAAGTGGCAAAACGACCGCCATCAAGCGGCACCAGCGGACGAATTTCCGGTGGCAGTACAGGAATCACTTCCATGACCATCCACTCAGGACGGTTGCCCGAACCGAGCATCGCTTCCACGGTAGCAAGGCGCTTGGTCAGCTTGGTCAGCTTGGTAACGGCCTTGGTGGCAGCAATCTGCGAACGCAGAGACTGACGCTCCTCATCCAGATTGATATTCTTGAGCATTTCACGCAGTGCAGCAGCACCCATGTCGGCACGGAACTCTTCACCGTACTCTTCAAATGCCTCAATGTACTCATCTTCGGTCAGGATCTGGAACAACTCCAGACTGGTAAGGCCCGGATCCAGCACAATATAGGACTCGAAATAGAGCACGCGCTCCAGCTCTTTCAGGGTTTTATCGAGCAACAGGCCAATACGTGATGGCAGGCTTTTCAAAAACCAGATATGAGCAACCGGTGCTGCCAGTTCAATATGGCCCATACGCTCACGGCGCACTTTCGACTGAATGACTTCAACCGAGCACTTTTCACAAACCACACCACGATGCTTGAGGCGCTTGTACTTGCCGCAAAGACATTCGTAATCCTTGATCGGGCCAAAGATTTTGGCGCAGAACAGGCCATCACGCTCAGGCTTGAAGGTGCGGTAGTTAATCGTCTCAGGCTTTTTGACTTCGCCGTATGACCATGAACGAATCTTTTCCGGGCTAGCCAGACCAACCCTCAGTCCATCAAAATCCTGGATACTGGAGGGTTTCTGGAACATCTTGAGAAGTTCTTGCATGGCTTATTCTCCTTCGTTCTCAGTCGGGCGTTTGACCATCGCGAGGTCAATGCCGAGAGCATTCAATTCTTTGGTCATCACATTAAACGATTCCGGAATACCGGCATCGAACGACATATCACCGCGTACAATTGACTCATACATCTTGGTACGGCCCTGTACGTCATCAGACTTCACAGTCAACATTTCCTGCAGGGTATGTGCTGCGCCATATGCTTCCAGCGCCCACACTTCCATTTCACCAAAGCGCTGGCCACCGAACTGTGCCTTACCACCCAGCGGCTGCTGAGTAACCAGGGAGTACGGACCGGTAGAACGGGCATGAATCTTCTCATCCACCAGATGATGCAGCTTGAGAATGTACATCTGACCGATGGTAACCGGACGATCAAATGCTTCGCCCGTACGACCGTCAAATAACGTGGTCTGGCCATTTTCAGGCAGACCGGCAAGCTTCAGCATACGCTGAATATCAGCCTCATTGGCACCGTCAAACACCGGTGTGGCAATCGGCACACCGCCCTTCAGGTTGGTGGTAAGCTCAACCAGCTCAGCGTCATTCATCTCGCTGATCTGGCGGCATGCGGTTTTATCCTCTGCATATACATCCAGCAGGAATGCACGCATTTCATCATTGCCAACCTTTGCACGCATCTTCTCATCAATACGTTTGCCCAGCTCACTACCGGCCCAACCCATATGAATTTCGAAAATCTGACCGATATTCATACGTGAAGGTACGCCCAGAGGGTTCAGACAAATTTCAACCGGCGTACCGTCAGCGGTATACGGCATATCTTCTTCCGGTACGATAATCGAAATCACACCCTTGTTACCATGACGGCCAGCCATCTTGTCGCCCGGCTGCAGCTTGCGCTTGACCGCCACAAAGACCTTGACCACCTTGATCACACCAGGTTTGAGCTCGGAACCTTCACGTACCTTGGCTACCTTCTGCTCGAAACGGGATTCCAGACGAGAGCGCTCTTTGTCCATCGACTCGAGAATTTCAGCGACCTTTTCATTCACGGCTGCATCATCAACAGAGACGCCGGACAGATCACGCAGTGTCATCGATTCGGTGTCCGCTGCGGTGATAGTCACGCCACGATTAAGACCCTTGAATGTGGCAGCAGTCTGACCGATAACCAGAGCACGCAGACGGCTTACAGCATTGCCTTCGAGAATACGGCGCTCTTCTTCCTTATCAGCATAGAGCTGTTCAATACCGGTCTCTTCAATGGCCTTGGCACGCTCGTCTTTCTCATCGCCACGACGGGTAAAGATCTGCACGTCAACAACCACGCCTTCTTCACCCGGCTTGACGCGCATCGAGGTATCACGCACATCCGATGCCTTCTCACCGAAGATCGCACGCAGCAGTTTCTCTTCAGGAGAGAGCTGGGATTCACCCTTTGGCGTAATCTTGCCCACCAGGATATCGCCCTGCTTCACTTCAGCGCCTACATAGGCAATACCACAATCATCCAGATGACGCAGTGCATCTTCACCGACATTCGGGATATCACGAGTGATCTCTTCAGAACCCAGCTTGGTATCACGCGATACGCACTCAAACTCCTCAATATGAATCGAGGTGTAAACATCATCACGCACAAGCTTCTCGGAGATGACAATAGCATCCTCGAAGTTGTATCCGCGCCAAGGCATCAGCGCGACCAGCACGTTACGACCCAGTGCCAGCTCACCCATGTCTGTGCTAGGTCCATCAGCAATAATATCGCCCTTAACGACCCGGTCACCCATCTTCACCAGCGGACGCTGGTTAAAGCAGGTGTTCTGGTTGGAGCGGCGATATTTGAACAGACGATAAATATCTACACCCGGTTCACCTTCAACCTGCTCGTCTTCACCAACACGCACAACGATACGCTCACCGTCAACGCGCTCAATATATCCGCCGCGTCGTGCTACCTGTGAAACACCGGAATCTCGTGCCAGCGGTGCTTCCATGCCGGTACCAACCAGAGGCTTCTCGGAGCGCAGCAGAGGCACAGCCTGACGCTGCATGTTTGAGCCCATAAGGGCGCGGTTCGCATCATCGTGCTCAAGGAACGGAATCAAACCGGCACAGACAGAAACTACCTGTGATGGCGATACGTCCATATAGTTAATCTGGTCGGAGGCGGCCATAATAAACTCGCCGCCCTGACGACACTGAACAAGATCGGCTACAAAACGACCCTGCTCGTCCAGAACCGCATTGGCCTGAGCAATAATCGGATCGCTTTCATCAATTGCAGAAAGGTAATCAACGATATCGGTTACCTTGCCATCCACGACCTTGCGGTATGGCGACTCGATAAAGCCAAAATCATTGACCTTGGCATAGGTTGCCAGCGAGTTGATCAGACCGATATTCGGTCCTTCAGGTGTCTCAATCGGGCACAGACGACCGTAATGGGTAGGATGTACGTCACGTACTTCGAAGCCGGCGCGTTCACGCGACAGACCACCAGGACCCAGGGCCGACAGACGACGCTTGTGCGTCACTTCCGAAAGCGGGTTGGTCTGATCCATAAACTGGGAGAGCTGGGAAGAGCCGAAAAACTCCTTAACAGAAGCAATCAACGGTTTCGCATTAACCACATCAGACGGCATCATCTCAGTCAGATCACCCGATGTCAGGCGCTCACGGATGGCGCGCTCCATACGGACCAGACCGATACGGATCTGGTTCTCCAGCAATTCGCCGACGGAGCGCAGGCGGCGGTTACCCAGATGATCAATATCGTCCACTTCGCCGATACCATCACGCAGGCTCAGCAATGTATCCAGTGCAATAAGAATATCCTCATTGCGCAGTGTACCCTGATCCAGCGGTACATCAGCATCGCTGATGCCCAGACGGGAGTTTAACTTCATACGACCGACACGGGAGAGGTCATAACGGGATGCATCATAAAACAGTGATTCAAACAGAGCCTTGGCAGTCTCAACTGTAGGAGGCTCACCGGGGCGCATCATGCGATAGATTTCAACGCGTGCTTCTTCTCGTGACTGTACCGTGTCCAGGCGCAGAGTATCAGCCAACCACGGTCCGCGAACGGATGCATCGATCAGCAAGCATTCCAGCTGTTTGATACCGGCGCCATGTAGTGCGGAAATTGAATCTTCGGTGAGTTCCTGATTGTGATCGATGAGGATTTCTCCACCATCAATAAGAATAGGTTCGGCAGCCACTTCACCAATCATGCTTTCAAGCGGCACATCGATCCACTTCACATCTGCTTCAGACAGGCGTCTGATAGCGAGTGCAGTGAACTTCTTGCCTTCAGCAACGATCGTTTTGTTATCCAGCTTTATCGCTGTAACTGCACGGGTTCCGAGCAACTTGTCCGCTTCAAACTTGACCTGCACACCGGTCTTAGTGAAACGATAGGTACGACGCTGATAAAAGCGATCCAGAATATCCTGCGTGGAAAGGCCAAGTGCCTTGAGCAACACACCGGTAGGCATCTTGCGACGCAAATCGATACGGAAATGTACCTTGTCTTTGGAATCAAATTCGAAATCCAGCCAGGAGCCGCGGTAAGGAATCACGCGAGCCTTGAACAGGAACTTACCCGACGAATGGGTTTTACCCTTGTCATGGTCAAAAAATACGCCAGGAGAGCGATGCATCTGGGATACAATTGCGCGCTCCGTACCGTTGATGATAAAAGAGCCGTACTCGGTCATGTATGGGATCTCGCCCATATAAACAGACTGGTCGCGAACCTCTTTCACCTTGCGCTTGGCGCGGCGCTCTACTTCAGCTTCATAAATCTTCAGACGCAGCTTGACCTTTACCGGCAAGGCAAAGGTGAGATCCCTTCGGCGACATTCGTCCTGGTCATAACGTGGAGGGCTATATTCAAGCCCTTCAAATGAGAGCTCTGCATTACCTGCATAATCGCGCACAGGGAATACCGTCTGGAATACAGTGGACAGGCGCGAATCGTTTACCGCCTCACCATAACCGACAAATTCGTGATAGGATTCTGTCTGCAACTGCAGCATGTTAGGCATACTGATTGGAGACTCGATGCTGCCAAAATTCTTGCGGATTCGTTTCAATGAAGCTTGCTTGGCCATGATAACCTCTGAAGAAGAACTAGTTTACTGAATAACAGCTAAAAAGGCCGAACCCCGGCAGCTTTCGCTACCGGGGATCAACCTCAATCATTACACGTATTTGTGGAACAAGTCGAACTTACTTCAGTTCTACAGTTGCGCCTGCTTCTTCCAGCTTGGCTTTCAGTGCTTCTGCATCATCCTTGGAAACGCCTTCTTTGACTGCGCCTGGTGCGCCGTCAACTACTGCCTTGGCTTCTTTCAGGCCCAGGCCAGTTGCTTCACGCACTGCCTTGATCACCTGAATTTTCTTGTCGCCAGCAGACATCAGCATAACGTTGAATTCGGTCTGCTCTTCAGCAGCCTCAGCAGCGCCGCCTGCAGCAGGACCGGCAGCAGCAGCTACAGGTGCAGCTGCGGATACGCCGAATTTCTCTTCCAGAGCGCTGACCAGTTCGGACAGCTCCAGTACAGTCATAGACTCAATTGCCTGAATCAGTTCATCTTTTGTGATTGCCATTTTTAGCTCCTCTTGCTTATTATGATTAAATTAGATTATGTAAATGTTTTGAGTTTATGCAGCTTCTTTCTGATCGCGAATCGCTGCCAGTGTGCGTACAAATGAAGCCGGAACTTCGGCCAGAGTACGAACGAAACCACTGATTGGCGACTGCATGCTGCCCAACATCTTGGCCAGCAAAACTTCACGAGAAGGCAGACTTGCCAGAGCTGTTATGCCCTGAACATCAATAAATTTGCCATCCAGTACACCACCTCTGATCTCCAGCGCTTTATGCGCCTTGGCGAAATCAGAAATTGCTTTAGCCATACCCACGGGTTCAGTGCCATATGCAATGGCTACCGGTCCGGTGAACAGCTCTTCAGCTACCTTAAAGCCTGTACCTTCTGCTGCGCGGCGTGCCAAGGTATTCTTGACAACCTGCAGTGAAACACCCGCTTCGCGCAATTGACGCCTAAGTGTTCCCATCTGGGAAACAGTCAGGCCGCGATACTGTGCCACTACACCAACAGTAGATTCAGACCAGGCAGTGTGAAGTTCATCGACAATAAGCTGCTTGTCATTCTTTTTCACATTTACCCCCTTGCTAATTCGATCCGCGCAAGTGAGCTTGCACTCCATCTATGCGGGACAGGTTTCCCCGATTAAGCCACGCCTTTCGTTGTGGCTCCAGCAGTCTTGGACGGATCGTTGTATTCGACTATCTCCCGCGGTTTCCTGCGATTAACAGTCGATCTGTTATGCCTTACGGCACACGACCGGCGTTGAGCCGGTCAAACTATTCCCTGTTACAGGGTGGTTTCGTCGACGCGTACAGCAGCACCCATAGTCGAAGCAATCGACATACGCTGCATGTAACGGCCCTTGGATGAAGAAGGCTTCATGCGGTTCAATTCAGCCAACAGTGCATCGAGGTTTTCTACCAGCTTAGCAGCATCGAATGAACGGCGTCCGAAAGGAGCATGGATAACACCAGCCTTGTCAACGCGCACTTCAATCTGGCCGGCCTTAATAGCGGTAACAGCCTTGGTGACATCCATCGTAACGGTGCCCAGCTTAGGGTTAGGCATCAAACCACGCGGCCCGAGTACACGGCCCAAACGACCAACCTGCGCCATCATGTCAGGCGTAGCGACAACACGGTCGAACTCCAGGAATCCGCCCTGAACTTTCTCAACCAGATCATCAGCACCCACAACATCAGCACCAGCTGCCAGAGCTTCTTCTGCCTTGGCGCCCTTGGCGAATACTGCAACACGGACGGTACGACCTGTACCATGAGGCAGCGAAATGGAGCCGCGAACCATCTGATCTGCGTGACGCGGGTCAACACCCAGTTTCACCGCAACATCCAGCGATTCATCAAACTTGGCAGCAGGCTGAGCCTGTACAGCTGCAATAGCTTCTACTTTTGTGACTGCCGTGGATGGAACCTGTTCACGACTAGCTTTCATACGTTTCGTTAACTTAGCCATCTTATCGCCCCTTAGCCTTCAACTACCAGGCCCATAGAACGGGCCGTGCCTGCAATAATGCGCATACCGGTATCGGCATCATAGCAATTCAAATCTGGCATCTTGGTTTCTGCAATTTCGCGAATCTGGGCGCTCGTCACTGTGCCAACCTTTTTCTTGTTAGGCTCAGGGCTACCCTTGGCAAGTTTTGCTGCCTTCAGCAGCAGTACAGCTGCCGGCGGAGTCTTGATAATGAAATCAAAAGAGCGATCTGCATAAACACTGATGACGACTGGCAGGGTAAGACCCTTCTCCATCTCCTGTGTCTTGGCATTAAAGCCTTTA
Organism: Zetaproteobacteria bacterium CG_4_9_14_3_um_filter_54_145; assembly: GCA_002791575.1. Lineage (GTDB taxonomy): Bacteria > Pseudomonadota > Zetaproteobacteria > Mariprofundales > Mariprofundaceae > Mariprofundus. The sequence continues at coordinate 10,800 of PFXI01000023.1, forward strand.
CAGAACTCCATGATGTTGACACCAGCCTGACCGAGGGCCGGGCCGACCGGCGGAGCCGGATTTGCAGAACCCGCGGGCACCTGCAACTTTACAATCTTAATGAGTTTTTTTGCCATTGTTATCTCCAACCGGCTGCAGGCATCGTGCCCTTCACCTTTATTCGCAGATCGATCTTTCGACCCTGCTTCCGCACTCTCTGCGGTAAAACCTTCACATCCTGTGAGGGTTGTTTGACTAACTTAACTACCTGACCATAACTCCGGTCCGGCAACAGCTGGAATCAGCCTTTTTCTACCTGGATGTACTCCAGCTCGACTGGTGTAGGACGACCGAAAATGGAGACACTCACCTTCAATTTGGCTTTATCTTCCATCACTTCTTCAACCACACCGTTAAATGATGCAAACGGACCATCAATGACGCGTACCGCTTCGCCAATATCAAACATCACCTTAGGCTTCGGACGCTCAATACCTTCTTCGATCTGACGGATCAAAGCATCCACTTCGCGCTGCGGCATCGGCTTGGGATTGTTATCCGCGCCCAAGAAGCCACTCACCTGACGTGTGTCCTTGACGACATGCCAGGTGTCATCATTCATGTCCATTTCGACAAGAATGTAACCGGGAAAGAATTTCCGCTGCGAAGTCACTTTCTGACCCTCTTTCAGCTCAATAACTTCCTCACGTGGAACCAGAATCTGGCCGAACTTATCGGACAAACCTGCACGTTCAGCATTCTCACGCAGCATATGCTCCACTTTATCTTCAAAGTTGGAGTAAACCTGTACGACATACCAACGCATAGCCATTAGATCACCTGCTGCACGAGCCAGCTGAGAGCGGAGTCAACCAGCCACAGAAACAGTGCTATAAAAATCACCATGACAAACACCATAAGTGTTGACTGCAATGTTTCTCTGCGCTCAGGCCACGTCACTTTTTTGGCTTCGACCTTAACTTCACTCATGAACTTACGCATTTCTGCGACACGACTCATATGCTAAGCTCCTATTTATCTTTCATACGCTAGATCTGGCAGGCCAGGAGGGCTTCGAACCCCCAACACCCGGTTTTGGAGACCGGTACTCTACCAATTGAGCTACTGGCCTAGTCCGGTTACTTACCGATCTTGGTCTCTTTATGCAGCGTATGCTTACGACAAAAGCGGCAATACTTGCTCAACTCTATCTTGTCGGTCGTTGTGCGTTTGTTCTTATCTGTTGTGTAGTTACGGCGCTTGCACTCTGGGCAAGCTAAAGCCAACAAATCACGCATATCCCATTCTCCAGTGACGGCAAAGCGGTAGCAGGTAAACCTGCCACCGCCGCACGTTCCAATATTTTCTTACTTGCTGATGTCGGTAACGACGCCAGCGCCGACCGTACGACCACCTTCACGAATGGCGAAACGAAGTTCCTTATCCATCGCGATTGGGGTAATCAATTCA
>PFXI01000116.1 GCA_002791575.1 Zetaproteobacteria bacterium CG_4_9_14_3_um_filter_54_145
GTCGATGACTTACCCTACCAGAAGGGAGTTTTTTCGCCTCTTCTCAGAGGCTTAATTCAGCAGGTTTGAAGACTTTTGCAAGAGGCTCAATAGATGATTTATCCCTATATAAAAAGCCTGCACTGCTGTTATGCTGTTACTGCTGCCGGCAACTGCACTTTGCGTGCACTGCGCGCGGTGATAACAAGCCGATTGCCGCCCTCTTCCTTTACTACAAACAGGGCTTTGCTCGCCCCATCCAGACGCGCAGCAGTATTGTAAAAATAAGGATATGCGGCAATAACGCAAAGAAAATCACTGCAACCGTAACGTTCCCGCCACACCTCCTGATAGCGCCGACTCAGGCGTTATCCATCACCGCTCTGGCCACTGCACGCTTCCGCATTCACCCGCCTCTCGCCTCTGCTGCTCAACCATCACCAGGCTGATAAAAACGGTAGTGATTTTTACCGTCATTTTTCACCGCATACATCGCGACATCGGCGCTGGCGAGCAGTGCCTTGCTGGTTTCGCCATCGGCCGGATAGAGGGCAATACCGATACTGCAACCGACCGTGCATTGCGCATCAATCTGGCTGTAAACCGCGGACACGCTGGTGATCATCAGATCCGCTTTCTTCGCCACCGCGTCAGCATCGCCAATGTCGGACAGGATCACGGCGAACTCATCACCACCCAGACGCGATACGGTATCCGCTTCACGCACACACGCCTGCAAGCGTTCGGCAACCTGCTGCAGCAGCCGGTCTCCCGCCTCATGTCCAAGCGTATCGTTGACCGCTTTAAATCCGTCCAGATCGATAAACAGCAGCGCCAGTGATGAGCCGTGGCGCTTTGCCGTGGCCAGTGCATGGGTCAGTCGATCATGCAGCAACGCGCGGTTGGGCAGATCGGTCAGGTGATCGTAATGCGCCATTTTACGCATCGCCTCTTCAGCCTGCTTGCGCTCGGTGATGTCACGGGTAATGCCGACAAAATGACGCCGGCCATCTACAGCTACAGCACTCACCGCCAACTCCATCGGAAAGGTGGAGCCATCCTTGCGCATGCCGGTCACCTCGCGGCCAATACCGATCACCTTTTTATCACCGGTCATCATATGGTGATGCAGATAGCCGTCGTGCTCGCTGTGATACGGCTCCGGCATCAGTATCTTCACATTCTGCCCGATCACCTCCGCATCGGTATAACCGAAAATCCGGTGTGCCGCCGGGTTGAACGACTTGATTGTGCCCCGTTCACTGATGGTGATAATACCATCGACAATATGATCGATCACCGCAGAGAGATTTTTTGTCTGCTCTGCAACCTTTCGCTCCAGCTCTCCGGTCGCACGCTGCTGATTTTCGGCAAAGGCATTGATGGCCTGAAACAGCGTGACTAATTCGTCGCTGACCGCGGATGCATCGACACGCACGGAGAGATCGCCTGCCTGCAGTTTCCCTGCTGCCGCAGCAAGCCTCACGATCGGACCTACTATTTTCCCGGATACAAACCAGACAACAGCCAGCAGCAGAATCAGGCCGATGGCAAAGCCGTAGAGCAGCATCATATTCAATGCGGCATTGGTATCCTCGAATACCACTGTTTCGGGGATATGCACAGTCAGCAACCAGTATCGGCTCGGGTCAACAGGTGAGAAGAATACTTTCTGGAATCCGTCCAGCTCCCTGTCGGCACGATGAAAACGGATATAGGCATCATGATGTTTTACAAGCTCAGCCAGATCAGGCTCGGTATCCCCTATTCTGAGATCAAAACCCCGTTCCCAGCCGAAGGTTTTGTCTGCATCGGGATGCTTGATGAAGTGGCCATCGCTGTTTGCGATATAGCGTTTGATACCGTTGCTTTCGGACCTGACCTCACTGAACATGCGCTCGGTAGCAATATTGATAATGATCAGAGCCGCCGCTTTTCCCGTATCATCATAAACAGGTGTGGCCAGCCGCAGCACCGGCACATTGGGATACTGAATAACACCGTGTTCCCTGTTCAATTCCACATCAGACACATAGCTCTCTCCCATGCGCAGCTTCAGTGTTTCACTGACATAGTGTGAGTCGGCTTTATGTTGCAGATCCTGCCCGCCGACCACCTTGATACTGCCATGACCATCCGAATCAACCCTGACCATCTCATCACCTGCTGCATCGATATAGCGGATCTGGAGGTATTGGGCATGATTCGTCAGAAAGGCGGCAAAAATGGTATTCAGCCGTTCGTTCCATGTAGCGACAGTATCCTCGCTCTGCGGGTCGATGCCATGGTGTTTGCGGGCCCTGAGGATGGCCTGAACCGGCGGCACATCGCGCAATGACATCAGGATATTACGGCGTTCATCCAGTGCACCTTCAATGGCATGTTTGAGCAGCGAGAGCTTGCTCAACTCCAGCTCCATCACCTTCTCTTCGGCAACCCGCTTCGCCTGCTGATAGCTGATATAGCCGGTAGAGACCAGAGAGATCACCAGCAGCAGTGTCAGCCACACAATCGATTTGCCGCGAAGACCGGGTTTAAAACTGATACTCATGCACCTGACTCCTGCTTTCCGCCAGCGTTATGCATGGAGGGTAGCAGCAATGGCTGTGCGATTAAACACCGGTATTGACGATAGCGCGCACTCACCTGCGGCCCCCCCCTGGCAGGGCATCCGGGGATGGCTTTGGCTCTTCTTACTGCATGATCGGATCTTACATACGACTGCGGGCGCAGGCGCAATAAATTGCTCTTTCGTATGGACGAGGCCCCGGTTCGATGCCCTGTTAAACCTGCTGCTGCATGATCCTCTCACCGATCTCCCTGTACAGCGGCAGCGGATCAAACGGCTGACGCCGTTTGAACGGATTCAACCAGAGATTCAGCGAAACAAGTTCAAAGTGATCGGCGGACAGCACCGCAACAAGCGTGCCCCATGACGCCGATAGTCTGGATACCTGGGAATCATTTTCACCTTCGGCCTGCTCAATCAGGCGCGCATATCGGCGCATAAACCAGGGCAGTTGCTCCACAGGCCGCACCGCAGCATAGCTGCGATAGATAACATCGATATGGTCGGGGGTAGCGGCATTAAACTGCCGCATGGCTGTTGTGGTCAGCGCGTGAACGCCGGCAAACAGACGAAACGGTGAATAGCTCGCACAGACATGATCGGCAACCGGGGATCCGCGATGCGGTGTGGCCAGCGTTGTCAGGCTCACAACCTGCGCACCGCCGCCCAGATGCGTAATCCACAAGCGTGCATCCAGGCCACCCATCGAGTGCGCCACCAGATGCAGCGGACCTGGCTCATCACGCAGTTGCGCTGCCAGCGCGCGGGCACGCCGATCAATGCTACCGGCCCACGGCAGCTTCACGACGATCACACGCATACCCATCTGTTCATAGAGCAAGCGTGCCTGGCGAAAATACTCCAGCCATAACAGTTTACGAAAGCCGAACAGGCCGTGAATGAGAACGACCGTTGGCGATGCCTGCATCAGTCGCGGGAGCGGGTATGAAAATGCAACAGGGATAGCTGCGGTGAGCGCTTGCCTTCAACCGGCACCGGATAGTCACCGGAGAAGCAGGCATCGCAGTGCAACGAGCGCGGCTTGCCAACGGCACGATACATGCCATCGAAGCTGACAAACGCCAGTGAGTCGGCACCGATCGCTTTGCACATCTCATCCAGATTCATCTGGTTGGCCATCAACTCCGATGCATTGGGCGTGTCCACACCGTAAAAACAGGAGTGTTTGGTCGGCGGGCTGGAGATACGCATATGAATCTCTTTGGCTCCGGCAGCACGCACCATCTCAACAATCTTGCGGCTGGTTGTGCCGCGCACAATCGAGTCATCCACCAGAATTATGCGTTTGCCCCTGATCAGTTCGCGATTCGGATTCAGCTTCAGCTTGACGCCGAAATTGCGAATCGACTGCTTCGGTTCGATAAAGGTACGTCCGACATAATGGTTGCGGATCAGCCCCATCTGGAACGGAATACCGGAAGCCTCGGCGAAGCCCATCGCCGGCGGTACGCCGGAGTCCGGCACCGGTATCACCAGGTCGGCTTCAACAGGCGACTCCTTGGCCAGCTCCATGCCGATACGGTAGCGGGCCTGATAGACATTAACCCCCTCCAGCGTGGAGTCAGGGCGGGCGAAATAGACATACTCGAACACACAGAATTTACCGGCTGAATCCTTGAACGGATGCAGGCTACGAAGCTCACCTGCCTCGATAACCACCATTTCACCGGGCTCCACATCACGTACGAATGTGGCACCGATCAGATCGAATGCGCAGGTTTCCGATGCCAGTACCCAGGAGCCATCGAGTTTGCCCAGCACCAGCGGCCGGATACCATTGCGATCGCGCACGCCAACCAGCCGTTTTTCAACCAGCACCAGCAGGGAGAAGCCGCCGGAGAGGCGATTGACAGCCTCTGCCAGACGATCCTGCATGGTAGCGCCCTTACTGCGCGCCACCAGATGAATCAGTACCTCGGTATCCGAGGTGGACTGAAAGATTGAACCGTCTTTTTCCAGCTCATGGCGCAATTCAGGTGCATTGACGATATTACCGTTGTGACACATGGCGATGCCGCCGTGTGCATACTGGTAGCAGAATGGCTGACAGTTGCGCAGTCCGGAATCACCGGAAGTCGAGTAACGCACGTGACCAATACTATGGCGACCTGTGAGTTCCTTGATCGCTGATTTCTGAAAAATATCAGCGACCAGCCCCATACCGCGATGGGTATTAAATTCGTTGCCGTCGGTACTGACGATACCGGCCGACTCCTGTCCGCGATGCTGCTGCGCATACAGACCGAGGTAAGTCAGGTTAGCTGCCTCAGCGTGATCGAATACACCGAATACGCCGCACTCGTCGTTGAAGTGATCCGCCTTGTCAAACTCAGCTATCATACCGTCCTCATTTACTGCTATTCTGGATAATCGATTTCAACGCCTGCCGGTCTTTTACCGTGATCAAATCCTGCATGCGCGAGTTAGTTGTCTGAGGAGAGACATATTGTGTCCCGCCCTGTCTGGAAAAGGGATATCCCTCAGGAATCATCCGCCCCAGCATATCACCCAGATTGAGGGCATAAGGCACCAGCCTGCTCTCTTTCAACCAGGGGGCATCGGGTTTGGCGTATGAGGTGTAAACAAGAAAACAGAGGGCTATCAGCATCATGCCGCGGGCAGCGCCGAAAAAGATACCCAACGTACGATCGGTCGCCGTCAATGCGGCCAGACCAACCAGATGCCGGATCAACGCTCCGATCAGGCCGACCACAATCATGACAATGATAAATACCAGGGCGAAGCCGGCAATATCGGCTACGGTCGAGCTGGTGATCCACTGGCCGAGAAACTCACCGGTTACGCCGGAGAGGCGACTGGCCAGCAAAAATGCGGCAACCAGACCGATCAAAGAAATCACTTCGCGGACAAACCCGCGCCATAGTGATAACACCATCGATAAACCGACGATAGCTATAAGAATGTAATCTACAAAGTTCAATTCAGCCCTCTATCCATTCCGGCCCGCTTTTACTCAGATACCATTCGATCCCGGGTCCGCTTCAGCTCAATCATCATGAAATCGTAACAGGCCCGTCCATGGTCCTGCTACTCCACGGCAAGCGGAAAGTCTGTTCACTTTCCCTGCAAATCAACAGCTTGCGTGCGATACATGCCATTGATTTACGCCTCGTCCATGGGCGCGATGACAACCTCCTAGGAGGTCATCAACAGCGACTGGGCAGCCTCCGACAAATGCCTTACCGGCATCAACGCAAGCTCCACCTGTTTATCGCAGCGCATGTTAGCAATGATATTCGCCTTCTGCACCCTCGCGTAATTTTCCTTCGGCAACAGGATGCGCGAAAAGCCCAGATTGGCAGCTTCCCGTGCTCGCGCTTCGGGTTGACCAACCGGACGCACCTCACCGGTGAGCCCCACCTCACCGAAGACGGCAATATCAGCAGCCACCGCCCTCTCCTGAAAGGCGGACAACATGGCCAGCAACACAGCCAGATCCACGGCCGGCTCTGCAATACGGGCGCCGCCGGCCACATTGATGTAGACATCATGCTGGCTCAGCGGCAGACCGATACGCCGCTCAAGCACCGCTGTCAGCATGGCCACGCGGCCTGCGTCCACGCCGACCGCCGAGCGTTTGGGTGTGGCATAAACCGTTGGCGCGATTAACGCCTGCACTTCAACCAGCAGTGGACGCGTGCCTTCCATACAGGCCAGCACCACCGAGCCGGGCAGATCTTTGGCCCGTTCGGCCAGAAACATGCGCGAAGCATCGCGAATACCGATCAATCCGGCATCCGACATTTCAAATACGCCGATCTCTCCGGCCGGGCCGAAGCGGTTTTTGACCGCACGCAGTATACGATGGGCATGACCGCGATCACCCTCAAAATAGATCACCGCATCCACCATATGCTCCAGCACGCGCGGGCCCGCCAGCGCACCGTCCTTGGTGACATGACCAACCAGTATCAGCGCGTGCCCCACCGTTTTGGCCTGCTGGATCAGCGCAGCCGAGCAGTCCCTGACCTGCGACACGGTACCCGGTGCACTGGTCAGGCGGTTGCTTATCGTGGTCTGGATAGAGTCTATGATCACCGTCGTCGGGCGTACCTTGTCGATGGTTGCCAGCATCGACTCCAGCTCGCAGGCGGAGGCGAGCTGCAGGTCGGCATGCATCGCACCGATACGCTGACCGCGCAGATTCACCTGCTGCATCGACTCTTCACCGGTGATGTACAACACCGTACTACCGCTGCCTTCTGCCAGCCGGGCTGCCGCCTGCAACAGCAGCGTGGACTTGCCGATACCCGGATCACCACCGATCAATACCGCCGATCCCGGCACCAGTCCGCCGCCCAGCACACGATCCAGCTCTTCGATACAGGTGGATCGGCGCGGGCTGTTCTCACTGCTGATATCGGTAATGGCCGCTGTAACCAGCGCCTTGCCCTTGCCGGCCGCCCTTACCGCTGCCGCCTCAACCACCTGTTCGGCAATACAATTCCAGCCGCCGCAATCGGGACACTGCCCCATCCACTTGCGATGCTCACAGCCGCAGGCCTGACAGACAAACAGCGACTTGGCCACCTTACCTCTTCACCTGCTCCAGCCAGCAGTCGGTGAGCCCCAGCCTGACACAGATCGACTGCATCGCATCATCCGCATCCGCCTGACGATCATACATGCCGACGCGAACCCGGTGCATCATCCGCCCTGCCACGGTTGTAGCAACGACAAACGACGGTTGACTGACAGAACGACCGATATCCGCAACCATCTTCTCGGCTGCATCCTTCGAGTCAAATGAGGCCAGATTGATCGCCCATGCAAAAGGCTGGGTAGAAACATGTCTGGACTGCGGCAGCTTGGGGCTCAGGTGTCGCCCCCCTTCGCTCAGGATCAGCCATGGCTGATCTGCCCCGTCGCGCACCAGATAGAGCCGCTTGATGCTGTTCGTGGCATAGTTACTCGATTCGTATTTCTGTGTAAAAGAGACCAGTACCGCCTCACCCTGCGCGATCTGTACCGGCCCGCCGATGAGCTTCAGCTGTGAAATACCGACACGGATATAACGCTTGTTCGCATTCACCCGGCGCTTGTATGCAGACCATGAGGCAAGATTGTATTCGCTGGTTGAAAATTGAGCATGATAGTGACCGAGATAGGCATCGGCATCCAGCGATTCCCAATCCCTGACCCAGCTCTCGACAGCCTGACGCACACTCGCCAGCACCGGTTTTACACTGATAGCTGCTGCGACAACCACGGGCTGAGTCACTGCACGCGCAGGCTTAACCACCACGGGTGCCACGGCAGCTGCTACCGGCTGACGGCTTGCACGATCAACCTGATCAATAAATGTCTGCAGTCGCAGCCTGGCGGATTCCAGCTCGATACCGGCATGTTCCAGTTTGCCGATATCAGCGGATACCGAATGCGCATATTTTCCGGCCCTGTTCGCTGCCTGAATCGATTTTCTGCGATAGGCCTCCGCACGCAGGCGGGCCGCAACAGGATCCTTGCCGACGATCGGACTGTTGAGCAGCTCGATCGCTTCGCTGCTGTGGTTCGCTTCCAGAGCCAGTGTGGCCATCAGGATCTCCCGCTCTCCGGGCGGCAACTGCCGCACGGCAGTTGTGCGGCCATCCTTGAGCATCTGATAGGCCTGCTGATGACTCAGCGCGGCAAAAGCCGGCATTGCCGCTAACAGCGGACAGACAAGCAGCGCTATGAGTAGCGGTAAAAAATTCATTAATCCCCTCTGTTGCATCAATGGACCGGCTTGCCGCTCTCGATCACTTGCGCATCCGGCGCAGTAGTACCGGCATCGGTGGCCGGCAAAGCCGTTGTTAAGCCGCCATCACTTGCCGTACCCGGAGCCGCAGGAGTGCCTTCCTGCACCATGGAAGCGCTCAATGCCTGTGCAATATCCTCGAATCGGGCCTTGGCTTCGATCGTGGACGGCTTGGGTATATTCAACCGCAACCAGTGCACCAGATCCCCCCACATACCGGAAACCTGAGCATCAGTCGGCATGATGCCGGCATAGGGCAGCTCCACGGTAATCACCGGAATATGGTGCTGTACACCCACACTGTTGCCCAGCGAGCCGGGATAGGTGCCAATCAGCTTCAGATGCAGGAAGCCGAGATCTCTAGGCCCTTCGGGCGGACCGTCAAAATCAAGTACGCCAAAGGGCGCATGCACAGAGACTATCGCATCGGGTTTGAACTGGCGTACCTGCTCATATAACCAATTACTCTCCGGCTCGCTCAATGGTGCCGTGCCCGGATAGCGTCGCGGATCTTCGCCAGTACTCTGCCAGTATGCACTGCTCTGCCTGTACCAGTCGGGTGTGGGCATATTACGATTCAGATCCACACCGTGCGCATTCAACCGCTGTGAGTGTTTCTGCAGCAGACCATCGGGATTGAGCAGCGGCGTCACATGCCAGTGGAACAGGCCTGAGTGATGCTGGTCCAGTGTTTCCATCCAGCGAAAGACAATACTGACGGCGGAATATTCATCGCCGTGTGTACCGCCGATAAGCAGTATACGCCCGATCGGCTTGCGCCCGGGCAGTGGCGGGTACTCCTTCATCAGAATCGCCTGACCATTCACCGAACGCGTGCCTGTATCGGAGAGCGAACGGGCCAGACAACCGGCAAGACTAACGCTGCCCAGTTTGTGACCGATACGGGTACACTCATCAATGACCGGCTGCGTATTGGGCGCCGTGGCCACAGCTTCAGCAGCATGAGCCTGACCGGCAAGCAGCATAACAGTTGCGGCCTGCAACAGTGTAAAGATGAGTCTGGAACGGGAGAGGACAGAACGCATGCGGGCAACGATAGCCGTCGCACTGGTCTGTGCCAAACGATTCAGATGACCCGGCTCATGCGAGCGAATCATGCCGGTAGTTTGCAACCGCTCACTGCCTGCTGAAATGACGTTCTGCCAGCAGCTCCAGACCGTCCAGTGTCAGGTACGGCAGGTGATGATCAATGCCCGGCAGATCCGCAACCAGCAACGGAATCAGACCGCCCGTGGCCACAACCGGTGCGTTTTGATAACCCGGCTGGCGGCGCAAGCGGATGATCAATCCTGCCAGTGCATCCACCGTTGCCCAGTAGCTGCCGGCCTGCATGCTGCTGGCAGTGTCACGGCCGATCAGCTCATCCATACGCGCCAGGGATACCTCCGGCAATTTGGCTGCCCGCCGGCACAGTGCCGCCAGAGCCACCTCGGGACCGGGAATAATCAGACCACCGGCATAATGGCCGGCCGGCGAGACCACATCGAAGGTGGTTGCCGTACCGCAGTCCATGACAATCACCGGTGCACCGAGCTTTTCCCGTGCAGCCAGCGCATTGACGATACGATCCGCCCCCACTTCACGCGGGTTCTTGTAATCCACAGCCATGCCGGTTTTCACTTCCGCACTGCCGACAAAAGCCGGGCGCTGTCCGCAGATGCGCTGGCATGCACCGGCCAGCGGCTCATCCAGATGCGGCACGACACTTGCCACCATAATGCCGGCAATTGAGGTCGCCGCGTAACCGGACTGGGTAAACATGCCATGCAACTGCCAGGCCAGCTCATCCGGCGTATAGTCGCGCGCGCTGGACAAGCGCCAGTGCGCCAGCAGCGTTGTATCGTCATAGAGGCCGAAGACCATCTGTGTATTGCCGATATCGGCAACCAGCATCGGTTTCCCTTCCGCATTCATTGTCATCTCATTTGTCATAATATTTCCAGATCACCTGCGATGATTCGCTGCATCCCCTGCTCCGTCTCCAGCAGCAGTGCACCATCATAATCCAGCCGCCTTGCCACACCATGAATATATCCCCGGCCATCATGCACGCGCACGTTCTGATCACTGGCGGCATGCGCCAGCCACCATGCATCCCGCACCGCCCCGAAACCCTGCTGCAGGTATAGACCATACCAGTGATCCAGCGCATTGAGCACCGAGGCAAGCACCTCCAGTCGCGACAGCGCAGCACCGGATGCCGTGGCAAGATCTATGGCCGGCTGTGTAATATCGGCCGGCCAACCGTTCAACGGCGGACTCAGATTGATGCCAAAGCCCAGTACAACCGCATGCACGCTCCCCGGCTCCGCCCGCATCTCGGTCAGAATTCCGGCAAGCTTGGCACCATGGCACATCAGATCATTGGGCCATTTGATACGCAGATCCGGCGCATAGGTCTTCAGTGCATCATGCAGCGCAACCGCCGTCAGCAGCGACAGCTGTGGTACCTGCTCGGGTGGCAGCGCTGGGCGCAACAGCACACTGACAGCGAGCGATTCCGGCATCGTATGCCAGCAGCGTCCCAGCCGGCCGCGACCGTTTGTCTGTCGCCCGGCAATCATGACCAGCCCTTCAGCCTCGCCCTGCTCGGCCAGACGCATTACATCCCGATTAGTGGAGCCGGTCTCCTCGACCAGTAACAGGCGAGAACCCAAATGGCTTGTCCTCAGACGCGCCTGCAGCTGGCCGGCCGTCAACACCGGAGCATGCAGCGTATAGCCCTTGCCCGACTGCGCTTCAATACGCGCCCCGCCCCGCTTCAATACCTGAATATGTTTCCAGACGCCGGTGCGCGACAGCCCCAGTTCAACAGCCAGCAGATCGCCCGAAACGGGCACACTGCTGATACTTAAACGACCGAGAATATGCTCGCGGGCCTTATTATGCATCGGCCTCTACTGCTGCCGGCATGATACGCATCGACAGATCCAGCACCGGGGCCGAATGGGTAATGGCGCCGATGGCAATCCTGCCCACACCGGTCAGGGCATAGGCGCGCGCATTGGCCAGCGTGATATTGCCACTGGCCTCAAGCAGAATCGATGCCGGCACCATATCTCTCGCCTGAGCCACCATGGCCGGCTCCATATTATCGAGCAGGATAATATCGGGACACACTTCGACAGCCTGGCTCACCTCATCGAGCGATTCACACTCCACTTCCACCCAAATCTTGTGCCCGGCCTGATAACAGGCGTGCACAGCTGCGGCAATCGAGCCGCAGGCCTCGATATGATTTTCCTTGATCAGCATACCGCTCTGCAGATCCATGCGATGATTCAGACCACCGCCATGCAGCACAGCCTGTTTCTCCATATGGCGGAAGCCGGGTGTGGTTTTGCGCGTATCGGCGATCCGGCAGTCCGTGCCTGCAACCGCATCGACAAAGGTGCGCGTGGCAGTAGCAATACCGGAGAGATGCTGCAGAAAGTTCAACGCCGTACGCTCGGCGGACAATAGTGAGACAACCGGACCGGACAACTCACACACACTGTCGCCGCAGTGCACACTGGCGCCATCGGGAACCTGCCAGCTGCGTTCTATCGTGGCATCCAGTGCCGCAAACACGGCATCGGCAATCGCGACACCCGATAACACACCATCCGCCTTGGCCGTGATGCGTGCCTTGGCCATGGCCCCTGCCGGCATCGTCGCCAGAGCGGTCAGGTCATGCATTGCCGCATCTTCCTGCAGCGCCTGTTGAATCAATATTTTCTGCCAATCATCCATGCCGCAACCCTAAACATTTCCTGATTACTTATGAAGCTCAGCCATGCCGATAACCGCTGACAGATATACGAGCCACTTGCAAAAGCCTGAGTAAAATTGAATGTCAGCGCCTGAGCCGTTGGATTAATCGTTTTAATTATCGCTCTCCCTGCGGGTTTCTCCAGG
>PFXI01000113.1 GCA_002791575.1 Zetaproteobacteria bacterium CG_4_9_14_3_um_filter_54_145
CTTGAGATTTGCTGTTTGGTAACTACAAATCTACCACATCCCTTGGGAATTCAGACCTTTTTCATGCTGTCATTTCTTTGACCGGACAGCAGTGTCTCTGTATACAAATCATGGCCACACTGCCTGTGTTGTTGCGTGTGGTTTCAGTTTGATTTCAGTTTTTCTTAACATACTTCGTAAGACTATGGTGCCCCCCGCGTTGTTATGCAGGTGCTTCACAGGAAGCGCCGGTAATCATTTACATGGCGAGCCAGCAACATCAGTGCAGACATTAAAACAGGGAACACGTTCAACAAGCCACCCGGCATGCAGAAAGCGGCACTGAAGTGGACAGGACGAGAGATAATACGTAGCGGGATGATATGATGATTGATAAGAATAGTGTATTTGTCGGTCTCATCCGGAACTCGGCACTGATGATCCTGCTGGTTACGGCAGCAGCTTCTGCTCATGCCGATGAACTTTCTAAACCAAAATGGGAGGCCGGTATCGGACTGGGGGCCGTGTTACTGCCCCAGTATATGGGCAGTGATGAGCACTATGCGCTGGCGATTCCGATCCCGTACCTGATTTACCGTGGTGAGCGGGTCAAGGTGGATCGTAACGGTATACGGGCCGAGCTATTCGGCCTGAAGCAGTTGACGCTGGATGCCTCCTTCGGTGCGGGGCTGCCGGTGCGTAACTCCAACCGTGCACGCGCCGGCATGCCGGATCTGAAGTTCAATTTTCAGCTCGGACCGCGCCTGAACTGGCATATGATTGAAACAGAACGGGTTGATCTGACGTTGCGACTGCCATGGCGCGGTATTGTCGATGTCTCCGGCACCACACTGGGCTGGCTGATTGAGCCGGATCTGCAGTGGCGCTGGCGCCCGACAGAGCACCTGAACCTGCGCCTGAATGCGGGAGCACTTTATGCGTCACGCCGGTTTAATGAAGTCTACTATTCGGTTGATCCGCAATTTGTAACACCGATCAGGGTGGCCTACAGGGCTGGCGGTGGCCTGCACTCGATCTCTGCGGGGGCAACGATGAGTTATGGGGTAACCGATAACCTGCGGCTGTTCACTACACTGCGCTATCGCAACCTCACTCCGGGCGTGGTTGCTGCCAGCCCCTTGGTACGCGATCGCAATTACCTGATTGTTGCGGCCGGCTTTACCTGGAGTATCTGGCAGTCGGAGCAGAGCGCGAAACCCTCATCCCGGCAGGAGTAGTGTATCGGGCTAAAGCGTGGCCGGATTCCCTGTTATCGGGGCCAACAGTGTTATCCGCCTCAGATCTTCATTGCAGGGGTTGAGCGAGTAAGACATACCTGATTCCCTTGTACCTGTGAATCACCGGATGGCTGGCCGGTTAAAACCACGCTGTGTGCATTGACCTCAGCTGTGCAGCAGTTCACTGATGCGCTGACTGAGCACGCTCGGGTGAACCGGCTTCATGATGACATGGCTCTGGTCGATGCGGGTATCGTTGATAAAACTCTGGTTGATGCCATAACCGGTGGTAAACAGTGCAGGCACAGCCCTTGCATGCTTCATCCTGATCACCGCCTCAATACCGCCCATCAGCGGCATGACAATATCTGCAATGACCAGTGCGATGCGACCAATATTACTTTCAAACAGGGCAACTGCCTCTTCGCCGTTGCCGGCGGTCACCACGCGATAGCCCATGCTCTCCAGCATTTGCCGGGTTGCCGAGAGTATGCGGACATCGTCATCTACCAGCAGAATCATCTCGCCGTTGCCTTCAATCAGCTCTGCGCCTGTCTGCAGATCATTCTCATGTGCCGCTTCCTCCAGCAGCGGCAGGTAGATATGGAAGGTGGAGCCGTGTCCCTGGCTGCTCTCCAGATCAATAATGCCGCCGTGCGAGCGGACTGCGCCGTAAACCATGGCCAGTCCAAGGCCGGTACCCTCGCCATCGGCCTTGGTGGTGAAAAACGGTTCGAACAGTTTTTCCCGGTCTGCCGGTGCGATACCGGAGCCGTTATCCGTTATGCTCAGGTGGGCATAGGCAGCTGCCGGGGCAGGTAGTGCATGTTGCCGCTGAAAGGCTTCATCCGGGACAAACGCGGCAAGAGCCAGATGCATCTCCGGATCGGCCGTGGCGCTTAAGGCATCACGTCCGTTATTGAGCAGGTTGATCATGATCTGGTGCAGCTGGGTGGCATCACCGAGGATAGTCAGAGGGTCGTCTGTAATCCCGGAGCAGAGCCGGATGTTTGCCGGGATGGCTATACTTGCCAGTTTCAGCGCCTCTTTGACAAACGGTACCATTGCCAGTGGCTTCATCTGTACCTCGCCCTTGCGCGAAAAAGTCAGCAATTGGGCGACGATCTCCGCCGCCTTGAAGGAGAGGGTTTCCACATCGGTCAGTTTCTGGCGAACATCCGGGTTATCGGTGATCTGGCGCTTGGCCAGGAAGATATTGGCGGTAATGCCGGCCAGCATATTGTTGAAATCGTGGGCGATGCCGCCGGCCAGTGTGCCGACAGCCTCCATCTTCTGCGCCTGCCTGAAACGCTCCTCGAGCTCTGTTTGCTCGGTGATATCTTTCAGCGTCAGCAGGGTTGCCGCCTCACCTTCGTATGCAATGATCGTCGTGGATACTTCGGCAGTAAAGGCACTGCCGTCCTGCCTGCACAGCTTGATGGTTTTACTGCTGATTGCCGGCTCATGTGCCAGCATGTGATCCACCTCATCGGTGAAAACATCGCTGTCGAACAGGGTTTCAACCGGGCTGCCGACCAGATCGCGTTTGCGCTGGTGGCCGAACATATGCAGGGCGGAGTTGTTGGCGTAGATAATGGTGTCCCATTTGCAGACCAGCATGCCGTAGGGGGCATTTTCTGTTGCCTCCAGGTAAAAGTTTTCAATCGTGGGCAGGTACTCCTCCTGCAATAGTGACAGCGCCTTTACCCGTCGTTCCGCGCTGACCAGTTTGCGAATCAGGTAGCGACCGAGATCGTGAAAAAAGCAGGAGCGGGTGATGATCCCCTTGAGCTGGCCGGCAGCATCGGTCACCAGCAGGTGGTGGATATGGGCATGATGCATTTTCAGCAGTGCCTCCTGCGCCGTGGCATGGACGGAGATGGCGATGACAGGCCGGTTCATGATCTGCTCCGCCGATGTTTCGGGCGCGGTATGCTCGCTGATCAGGCGCGGCAGATCGCGCTCGGTGATGATGCCGACCGGCAGATCCGCTGCAGTGATAACCAGACTGCCTATTCGTTTACTCAGAAAAATCTCCATCACCTCGGCGAAGGTGGCTTCTGACGTTAGTGTGATCACTTTTGCCTTCATGATCTCAACCACTTTCTGGGAGCGCATCAGGTCGGCCGAGCCGAGGCTGTCCATGATATCGCTCTCTGACACGATACCTTCGATTTGCAGCTCATGGTTCACGACAGGAATATGGCGAATCCCCTTATCTAGCATGGTATCGAGTGCGTCGAGCAGCGTGATATCCCCGTGACAGGTGGTAACAGGCTGTGCCATGACCTGCTCTATCGGTATCGACAGATCTGTATGGCTATCAAACAAGCGGGGCAGGTCGCGTGCGGTCAGGATACCTGCCGGCGTACCGTGTTCACAAACAACGACACTGGTTGTGTGCATGTCGGACATCGCCCTGATCGCCACAGCGATCGGGGTCGATGGTGTCACCCGCACGACACTCCTGTTACATACCTCAATGACGCTGTTTTCCAACATGGGCACTCCGTATAAGACCGCAACTGAATTCCGGGTATGGCAAATATGGCTGGCGACTCAGCCGCTGTCTACTGCAGTGCACGGCATGTCGGCGGACCGCCTGGCGGCATGGATCGGATGATTCAATATGGTATCCGGGCCGGTTACGATATGCTTGCGGCGATGATGCCGAAAAGCGCAGGCTTGTCTGCGTAAAGAGCTGGATGGAGTGTGATCTATGCAGGAACGAATCGCCGTAGTCTTTGACTTTGATGATACGCTGGGACCGGACAGCACGTCGGGTTTTCTCGCCCATGCAGGCATCACCGACATCGACGGTTTCTGGAAAGAGGTTGGCGGCATGATGCAACAGGGGTGGGATCCGGTGCCGGCCTATCTGCATCACATGATTCAGGCCTCCGGCAGCGGCCGCATCAGGCCGATGACACGCGATGCACTGATGGCCTGGGGCCAGACGCTGCCGTTGTTTGACGGCGTGGAGCAGGTATTCGCGCAGCTGCGTGATGTGGTGGAGGATGCCAACCCGCGTGTTACGCTGGAGTTCTACCTGATCAGCTCCGGTATCGGGGATGTGTTGCGGCAGATGTCGATTGCGCACGAGTTTAACGATATATGGGCATCCGAGTTCCATTATAATGGTGAAGGCCATGCCGTGGCACCGAAGCGGATCATCAGCTTTACCGACAAGACCCGATATCTCTTCCAGATCCAGAAAGGGGTGATCGGTCCGGGCTCGCGGGCCAAACCGTTTGCTGTCAACATGAAGGTACCGTCGGATCAGCTGCGTATTCCGCTGAATCAGATGATCTTTGTCGGCGATGGCTATACCGATATTCCCTGTTTTTCACTGATCAAGAAAGAGGGCGGTATTCCGATTGCCGTCTATGACCAGCGCCATGTGGAGAAGTGGGGCAACGCCTTCCAGTTTGTCGCCGACGGGCGCGTATCCAATCTGCATTCAGCCAATTATCAGGCGGGTTCCGATCTGACCAATTTCCTCTCCATGGCCGTACGCAGTCTGGCCCAGCGCATAGCCGTATCGGCCAGTACCTATCAGGGGTGATAGCCGCGATCTGAGGCGCACGCCATTGAATGTTCGGTAATCCGACCGTGTTAGTGTATAGTGGTGCAAAATAGGCAATCCCGATTGTTTGTCTGCTCTTTCGTTTCCGATATCAATGTATTCGCGGATTAATACAGGTGAATTATCAGCGGGGAGCAGAGTGCATGGAGCACCCGGTTAGCCATTGGCAGCCAAGGAGAACAACATGATATATGCAAAAGATCTGCTCATCTTGCGAGATGGTCAGGTTTTGTCCGGCAAGGTCCTGAAAAATGAGTTCAAAATTAAAACCTCATTCGGGGATGTAACTGTTAACAAAGAGCAGATTGTAAACCTCTACTTTATGCACCCGGAAGGCACCGGCTTCCCGTCAGCAGACCAGATCAGAACAAGTGCCGGTGATGATATCAAAGGCAAACTGGTGCAAACGCAAACCATCTCCTTTGTACTGGCTTCGAACAGTCAGACAGAAAGAATTCCAAGGGATAAAATCAACGCCCTCATCTTTCTTGAGTCACAGGAATAGATCAGGGCTGAATCATCTGGCGGTCGCCGTGTTACCTTCAAGGCTTAACGCAGCGACTGCCAGAGTGTTTCCAGTTTCTTCAGTGAGACCGGTATCGATGTTTTCAGCTCCTGGGCGAACAGTGAGACGCGCAACTCTTCGAGCTGCCAGCGGAAAAGATCAACGGCATCTGTATCGGCCCTGAGATGCAGCAACTCCTCTCTGCGCGCGGCATATTGTGACCAGAGGCGGGCCAGATTTTCACGATTGAGCTGATCCTGCCTGAGGTTACGCCCGGCTTTATCCAGGCGGATGCCGGCAGCCTGAATATAGCGCGGATAATGAACCAGCCATCGGGCGGGCGTTACGGCAACAAAACCGGGATAAATCAGCCTGCTCATCTGCTCCCGGATATCATCAACAACCGGCTTTAACGGGGCTGCGCGACTGCCGGCCAGTGCCGCAGAGAGATCGGTATGGGCAATCAGTGCCGCAGTGACGTGACCGGCCAGTGCTGCTGCCTGTGCGACAATGTGCGAGCGCCCCTGATCCAGCCGGCTCTGAAATGCGGCGGCACTGCGTGGCAGTGGCTCATGCATAAACAATTCAGCGAAGACCGCTTCAACCAGATCCTCTTTTAACGAGGAGGGATCACTGATCAGGGCATAGCGCAGCGACATCTGTTGCAGCTGCGGGGTACTTTGTTTCAACATCTGCACCTGTTGGTGCAGGTGAAGCTGGATCAGCCTGAGCAACCCCTTGCGATGGGTCAGTTCCGCTTCATGGCGGCTCTCGAATACCCGGATGGAGACACTGCCGCCATCATCCTGCAGGGCAGGGAAGAGTTGCAGCTGCATGCTGCCGCGGCGGCTGGATATCAGCTCCGGCAGCTCGCCGAAATCCCAGCGGGTAATGCCTTGCTTCTCCAGTTGCTGGACTTTATCGACCGCCTGCAGGCTCCGGCGTGAATGGGCGGCATACTGATGTTGCAGTGCCCTCAGATCACGGCTGCTTGTCACGGTTTTACCCTGCTCATCGAGCAGACAGAATTGCATGCTCATGTAGGCAGGCAGATTCTCTGTCTGCCACTCAGTGTGGTGTGGGGTAACACCGGTCATGCGGCCAAGCTCGCGGGCAAAGGCCGTGAGCAGATCGCCGCTGCCGAAGGTCATGTTCCCGGCTGCGGCGCGGGCGAATTCGGGTGCAGGTACAAAGTGGCGGCGCATGGCCTTGGGCAGGCTCTTGATCAGCAGTGCCAGCTTCTCCTGCAGCATACCCGGCACCAGCCAGTCGAAACGGGCGGCATCCAGCTGACCCAACACCTGAAGCGGCACAAGCAGCGTGATGCCGTCGGCCTTGTGCGCCGGATCGAAATGGTAACGGTATTTCAGCTTCAGCTTGCCATCATGAAATGCATCGGGGAATGCACCGGCATCGACTGTGCTGGCATCGCTATGCAACAGATCCTGCTGACGCAGATAGAGCAGTTTCGGTTGTTTCTGTTCGGCTTGCATGCGCCAGTGCTCGAAGCTTTTACCGCTGCATACATGCTCGGGAATGACGGCATCAAAGAAATCGAAGATGGCCTGCTCTTCGGCCAGCAGGTCGCGTCGCCGCTGTTTGGCCTCCAGTTTTTCCAGCTCACTGATCAGGCGGCGGTTATGGGTGATCGCTTTGGCATGCGTATGAAACTCGTCCAGCACCAGTGCATGGCGGATAAACAGCTCACGCGAGACTGCCGGATCAACCGCTCCGAAATCGATGTGGCGGTTACCGATCACGGGCAGGCCGTACAGACTCAGCTTTTCGATGGCGGTCACCTGCGCCCGCTTGCGTGACCAGTGCGGTTCGCTGTAACTGCGCTTGATCAGGTGCGGGGCGAGCGCCTCCAGCCATGCCGGGTCGATCACGGCTGCACTGCGGCCGAACAGGCGGGAGGTTTCCACCAGCTCCGCACATACCACCCATTTCGGCGGTTTTTTGAACAGGGCCGAGCCGGGAAACAGTGAGAAGCGCAGATTACGTGCGCCCATATACTGTTTTTTCTCATCATCGTAGAGGCCGATATGACTGAGCAGGCCGGCGAGCAGGGCGCGGTGAATCGCATCAACCGCAGCCGGTTCCCTGTTCGGCGTCATCTTCATTTCACGCACGACAGCCAGTAGCTGACTGTGCAGATCATGCCACTCGCGCAAGCGGATGTAGGAGAGAAAACGATCGTGGCAGAGCTTGCGCAGTTTTGAGCGGGAGAGACGACGCGCCTGCTCATGATACCAGTTCCACAACTTGATCCAGGCCAGAAAGTCGGAGGCGGGGTCGGCAAACAGCCGGTGTTTTTCATCGGCCTGCTGCTGCATCTCCATCGGTCTTGTGCGCGGATCCTGCACGGAGAGGGCCGAGGCGATGATCAGCAGTTCTTGCAGGCAGCTCTCGCTCTGCGCCTGCAATAACATGCGACCGATACGCGGATCCAGCGGCAGGCGTACCAGTTTTTTGCCGATCGGCGTCAGCTGCCTGTTACCATCCACTGCCTGCAGCTCATCCAGCAGCATATAGCCATCGCGTACGGCCAGCTTCTCGGGAGCATCCATGAACGGGAAATCAGCCACTTCGCCGAGCCCGAGGTTACTCATCTGCAGGATTACGCTGGCAAGATTGGTGCGCCGAATCTCGGGATCGGTCTGCTCGGACCTGTTGTTGAAGCTCTCCTCGGAGTAGAGGCGTATACAGATGCCGGCAGCGATACGGCCGCAGCGGCCGGCGCGCTGGTTGGCGGAGGCCTGCGATATCGGCTCAATCGGCAGGCGCTGCACCTTGGTGCGTGTGCTGTAGCGGCTGATGCGGGCCAGGCCTGAATCGATAACAAAGCGGATGCCGGGTACGGTCAGTGAGGTCTCAGCGACATTGGTGGCCAGCACGATGCGGCGTCCGGTATGCTGTTGAAACACCTTGTCCTGCTCCGCCGGTGACAGGCGCGAGAGCAGCGGGATTACCTCGGTATCGCGCATCTTGTGCTGGTGCAGTGCATCCGATATCTCACGGATCTCACGCTCGCCCGGCAGGAAGAGCAGAATATCGCCCAGCGGGTCAATGCCGGCCGCCTCATCAACAGCATCAATAATCGCCTGCGGCAGATCACGATCGCGATCATCGTCATCATCGCCCTGCACCGGCCGGTAGCGTACATCGACCGGATAGCTGCGGCCGGAGACCTCAATCACCGGCGCATTATCAAAAAATTGGGCAAAGCGGGCGGTATTGATCGTGGCCGAGGTGATAATAAGCTTCAGGTCACGGCGCCTGGGCAGTAGTTGCCTGAAGTAGCCGAGCAGGAAATCGATATTGAGGCTGCGCTCGTGCGCTTCATCAATGATGATGGTGTCATAAGCCAGCAGCAGCGGGTCGGACTGAATCTCGGCGAGCAGAATTCCATCGGTCATCAGCTTGATGTAGGCCTGTTTGCCGGTGTGGTCGGAGAAGCGCACCTTGTAACCGACATGCTCGCCTATCTTGCTGTTCAACTCCTCGGCAATACGGCCGGCTACCGAGCGCGCAGCGATTCGGCGCGGCTGGGTGTGGCCGATCAGGCCGGCGATGCCGCGCCCGAGCTCCAGACATATCTTTGGAATCTGGGTGGTTTTACCTGAGCCCGTTTCACCGGCAATGATCACCACCTGGTGTTTGGCGATGGCCAGGCTGATCAGTTGCCGTTTTGCCGATACCGGCAGCTCTTCCGGGTAGGAGATAAGCGGGCAGCTCAAACGGCGCTGCGTACAGCAGTTTTCCGAGGCGGTAATCTCATCGGCCAGTGTCGCCAGTGCCCGGTCCACCGGTTTGTTCTGCTGCAGGCGGCGGCGCAGACCGTGCAGCCGTTTGCTCAATGTTCGCCGGTCAGCAAGCATGCACTGCGTTAGCCTGCCAAGCAGATCATCGATGGTTTGTAAGTGCGCATTCATGGAGCGGGGCACTCTATAGCAAGCCCGCGCCAATTGTCCGCTCCGTTGTTGATTCAACTCAGGACATAGTTATTTCCAAATTGCAGCTTACTGCCAACCGCATCACAGGCGTGCTATTTTGAGTGTGGGTTTGTTACTGCGCATGCTGCATAAGCCGGCAACCGGCCATCATGGCAAACCGGCCATAATAAATAGCTGTGAATCCGTCACCTTCGATGAAATAAAATTGACCACTTCTATTGGATAGATGATCCGCAGAAGTCGGCCAAATCCGGATCGGTCAGTGGTTGGGAAGTAATTATCTATTGTCTCCCCGGAACTCCCTGGTTTTCAAACCCGTCGCCAATATTAAGCCAATATCGAGTGCCTTTCAGTTGGCCGGTTTTGGTGAGAGCACCAAGCTCTACAAGGCGCTGAAGATCACGGCTCGCCGTCCTGCTTATCGCACCTGTCATGCTGATATACTTATCAGCTGATAAGCCGCCCTCAAATCCATCCAAGCCTGCATCGAACATGCGGAGAAGCGCTCTCTCCTGGCGTTGGTTGATCTGTCCGCGAACACGGTCAAATAATCTGGTTTTTTCAACAATAAACCGGGTAAGTTTCTGCGCGTGGCCAACGGCATCAATGGCAGTCCTTGAAAAGTACGATAGCCAGGAGTCGATAGATAAGCCTTTTTGGTTTTTTTCCAGCTGATTGTAATACTCCTTTCTGGTCGCCTCGATGATATGCGATAAGGCAATAAGTGCAGGTCGGCCAAGCGATTGAGCCAGAGCTTTTTCACTCAAAGCCCGGGCGATCCGACCATTGCCGTCGTCAAACGGGTGGATCGTAACAAAATAGAGATGGGTGATGCCTGCACGGGTCAGAGCAGGAAGCGGGATACTTCCCTCTGGAGCCGTGTTATTAAACCATTCAATAAAAGTATCCATCTCTTCAGGTATTTGTGTTGCTGGCGGCGCTTCAAAGTGAACCTTGTAATTACCTTCGTAGCCGGAGACTACCTGCATAGGCTCTTTGCTGGTTCTGTATTGGCCAACATTTTTTACAAACCATGATCCTGCAACAACGCACGGATGCCACTTGAATATCATTTCATGGGTTAGCGCCTGATCAAAGGTCTGATAGTTATCAACCATCAGGGCCGCAATTCCCATCTCTTTGTCATTGGCCCTGTGGTCGCTGTAGTCAGGAGCAAGCCCAAGCTGACGGAGCAGTGATGAAGCCACGCTGTCGCGGTTTAGTATTTCCCCCTCGATTTTGGAGCTTTTGAGTGCTTCTTCACTCATCAGATCAATGGTGAATTTTCTTCTTTGATCTTCTGTAATGATGGTGGATGCGCCAATCAGCTTTGCAGACTCAAGCAAAAACTTCTCTTCCAGCCCTTTGAGGGCTGATGAATCATAGGTAAATTCGGGCCAGTTCTTTTGCTGCCAGTTCCACTTCATAAGCTGAAAAATAAGCCTCCATGTCCGATAAGTCAAATTATAAAGGACATTATGCATGTCAATTATGTCCTATATTAAAAAATATATAGGACGCCATTGAAGAAACTGCGCATAAGATCACATAGCCTATGCATGTGCACAAACCACCCGAGTGCAGATAGCACGGATCGAAGGGCAAAGAACGCCCAAAGGAGTACATTCGCTAGCCAGGTTGCCCATCTGGATGGCTCCAGCGGGGTTTGCCATGCCTATTGCATGATGAATAATCACTTTCATCTGATGATAGAGACGCCGCAGGCGAATCTGAGTCGCGGTTTGCGTTAAGGAAGTTGGCGACTGGCCGTGGAGTAGCTATCTGGCAACTGCGGGCGAGGTTTCTTCTCCTGATTTTTTTGATGTTGCCTGGCTGCTATCTCAGTTTGGTAGTGTGACGGAACACGCTCGGGCTGACTGGACGCGGGAAGCCTGTCGGAAAAACGGCTATACCATGCAGGAGATTGCGATATTCTCGATTGCACCACTCAACGGTGAGCCGAATAATCAAAGCCGGTGATGAAAATGCGCGAAACGAGACCAGGCCCCTTCCGTGTATCAAGCCAAACGACGCATCCGCGTTTGATGCTCGTAAAGGGTAGCGTCCCCTTTAGGAAAAAAACGACTCTATCTTCGGCTTTTTGTTCGGTAGAGGTGAACCTCAATCCCAGATCTGTGTTTTCACACACTCTGGGCCACTTTCGGCCATTCACCGTTAAAGTATAGCATCTGAATTGCAGAACCATCTGAATAGCTACCAAAACAACTTACATAAGCGGGCAAAGCATCATTGGCGTGTAAATCACGCAGGGGTATAGCGCCTCCATTCTGAATCCCAAGTAGCAGTGTTTACTAGAGTTGCTAATATGCTACATGACTTTAAGATATGATTTGTCGTGATTAACTAAAAAGTTAATCGCGACAAGGGGTAGATAAAATGAAAAAGTTTCTGATTATTGCTTGTACGTTGCCGGTCATGTGGACGTCAATTGCTCAAGCTGATGACCTATATGCTGTGTGTGTGTGGATATGTCAATCTTAGCCTCTAATTCTAGAGATGAATTTCATACGGGCCGTCCGCTTAGCGAGACGATGAAAGAAGCTCGCAACGATTCGTATGCTTTAGGGGTTGTCATTAGAGCTTATCAAGGAGTTCGCCTTTCTACCCATGAAAACATGAAGCGTGATTTCGAATCATTCAGGGACAAAGAGTTTTTGCGTTGTATGGAGAACTACCGAAGGGAGACTAAATGACTGAATATAAAGAGCGTGGCTCTGAAATAAGAGGGCTCGCAAAGACGCTTGTCCTTCATTACATGAAAGCAACACAAGTTTGTCAACCAAGAAAACCTGGGATGACTTTAGCTGAAATATTTAGCCTGAATAATTCATAAACCTTTCAGGCGACCGATTAATATTGTTCACAAAATGGTTTAGTCTTATGCAATCGCCGTTATTTCGGC
>PFXI01000032.1 GCA_002791575.1 Zetaproteobacteria bacterium CG_4_9_14_3_um_filter_54_145
CTGTTGATTGGTGATGAGCCACCGACGGACGAAGTGCGTTACCATGAAATTCCTGCGCCGGTATTCACGCTGCCGCTGGGTACGAGTAACGGCAATACGAAGGCGGCATTCCAGCAAATGGCCGATACAACCGGCGGACGTATGCTGGAGTTGAAGTTCCAGTAATAAGCTTAAGCCAGTTGCGGGAAGAGCTGTACCATCATGCCGGAGAGTGCAAACAGTGCTGCTGCCAGCATCAATGTCGGGACGGCGATAATAGTCAGAGCCATGCCTGGTGAGATCTTGCAGTGGTTGACCAGCGCTACCCACAGCATATACAGATTCCACAACCCTGCAATAGCGCCAATATAGGGTACTGTTGCCAGCGCCATTGGGGTTGCGGCATAGGCGCTTATCTGGAAGGCATTGGCTGTGGTCAGTTTACCTTTGGCCAGGTTTTTGACCGCCCATGACATGTATGCCGACCAGATCCACAGGCTGATCAGGGACAATCCCCAGATGACCGGAATCATGAATAACATGCCAAGGCTGTAAAAAGGCACGCCGATAAATGTTGCGGCAAAGATAATAATAGAGCCAAAGAACAGCGAATTGCTGTGAAATGCCGCGCCGGGCAGCGCGGAGAAAAATGCTTTCGGCGAGGTGATAATGTCACGCAGCGCTGGAAGCAGTGATTGCATAGGGTTGTTTTTGTCAAAATAGTTCATGTGTCACCTCTGATTGGTGACGCAGGCTTGCGGCATGACGCGGAAGATGCAAGGGGCTGAAGTCAATGCCCTGAACGCAGATGCTGGTGGTTCGTCATTGCATCCCATAGTCATGGCAACATGGGCAGGGTACGATTGCTGCCGGTTCGGCAAAGGGAGTGATCCATGGTGAACAATGCTTCATTGATACTGTTTGATTGTGATGGGACATTAACCGATTCACATGGCCTGATTGTGCGCGCCATGCAGCTTGCATTTTGCGACTGTGATCTGGAGCCGCCAACGTCGACAGCTGTTCAGCAGGTGACCGGTCTGTCGTTGTCGCTTGCAGTGGCCGGCCTGACCGAGGCTGTCGACATGCATGAGCGTATCGTTGCAGCATATCGTTCGCACTACCGCAGCGGGGAGGCGGATATTCAGCTCTTTCCAGGTGTACGTGAAACACTGGATGCGTTGAAAGACAGGGGTTACTGGCTGGGCATTGTGACCGGTAAATCCAAACCGGGCCTGATGCAGGCGCTGGACCTGTTTTCCCTGCGCGACTATTTTTATGTGATACGTACGGCTGATTGCACACACTCCAAGCCGCATCCAGCCATGGTGCTTGAGAGCATGGAGGAGATGGGCGCACAAGCGTGCAACACGCATGTGATTGGTGATGCTGTGTTCGACATGCAGATGGCGCGTGCAGCAGGCGTGCAGGCTATTGGCGTCTCTTACGGCGCAGCCAGTGCCGAAATGCTGGCAGAGGCTGGCGCCTCCCGCATCGTGCACCAGTTCCCCGAGTTGCTGAGCAGTTTTCCCGGATCGCTATCGTTGTTATCATCACCGTCATGATCGTCACACGCATGGCCAAAGTGATTGTGCTAGAATGCCGTGCAAGTATGTCCAATTGTTACCGTACCGAGGAGTAAGTATGTCCAAAACCATTCGTTATACCCTGATTGTTGTCGGCGTGGTCATTGTGCTGCTGCTGGCAGCGCCATTTTTTATTGATGTGAACACCTATAAGGGGCAGATCGAACAGAAGGTGGAGGATGCTACCGGGCGTAGTCTGACGATTGGCAAGATCAGTGCATCGCTCTTTCCCTGGGTCGGTGTGGAGTTGGATGATGTGCATCTGGCTAACCGTATAGGTTTTTCCGACAACGATTTTCTCAGTGTGAAAAAATTACATGTCAAACTGGCACTGTTGCCACTATTGAGTAAAAACGTGGAGATTAAACACTTTGAGATAGTCGATCCCCGGCTTTATCTGGAGCGGCACGAAGATGGTCAGAGCAACTGGGGCGATCTTGCATCGCCGCCAGCAGCCGGTGTTGAGGGTGTTGCAGATAGATCCGGTGGTAATCCTGGCGGAGGCGTGGCGCTGGCCGCCTTGCAGGCTGAATCCCTGTCGCTGACAGGCGGTGAGATGATCTGGGTGGATGGTAAGGCCAGCCCTGTGGCGCTGACAGAGCTGAATATGGCGCTTAATGATGTGCAGCTGAAAAGGCCGGTAGGGGTCAGCATTTCCGGCAAGCTGGATGGTGATGCATTCGAGCTGGATGCCAATATCGGCTCTGTTGGCGATCTGACGAAGCTGAACCCGGTGAATCTGCCCGTGCAGGGGCGGTTGAAAGCCGGGCACATTCGCCTGCAACCGTTTGCCGCTATGATTTCCGGCTGGCCGGCTGAGCTTGGCAATGTGAACAAGGCAGCGGTTGGCATCACTGCCAACCTTGAACAGCGGCCGGGTGGCCTGCGTCTGGGCGAAGGGGTGCTGACACTGGATGCGGCGCACAAGCTGGATATCAACTGGAAGGTAGAGATGTCGGGGGCGGATGAGGTTAAGCTTCAGCGTGCGGCTCTGGCCGTTGACGGTAAGTCACTGCTGGATTTAAAAGGCACTATCCGCCAACTTTCCGGCACACCATCCTTTGAGTTGCATATCGACAGTCAGCCGATTGAGCGGACGTGGCTGACTACTTTTGTGCCGGCGCTGAAAGATATGTATGCAGGCAACCCGGCGCCCTGGCAGCAGCTTGGCGTGAATGCTCTGGTCGCCGGCGACAGCACACATATGGATATTCGTGACCTGCAGCTCAAACTGGATAGGGAGCAGCTTAAGGCAACGGGTGCAGTGATATTTTCCGGTCCCGATATTCGCTTGCGCATCAGTGGTAATCAGTTGCATCTGGATCCATGGCTGCCACAGGGGAAAGAGAAAAAAGATGCTGCTTCCATGCAGCTGATCACTGAAGCCGTAGCTGCCGAGAGCTCGGCTGAGCCGGATTTGCGTTTTCTCAAGAGCTGGCGTGTGACAACCAGGGTGAAGGTCGGGACGCTCTATTTGCGCGGTCTGGAAATGGGTGATTTTTCGCTCGCTATGAATGGTAATGATGGTCACTTTGATCTGAATCCGCTGAGTTTTAATCTGGCTCGTGGCAAGGTGGTGGAGAGGGCCACTGTCAATGTGGCTACCTATCCGGCCAGTTGGACGGAATCGGTTCATATGACCGGTGTGCAGGCCGGCCCTCTGCTGCACTCTCTGGCCGGTATGGATATGCTGAGCGGGACAATGGATATGGATACCCGTTTCAGGGCAACCGGCTTGACAGAGGCGGGTGTGAAAACGCTGAATGGACGCGGCAATGTGTTGTTGACCGACGGCAAACTCAAGGGCTATGACATTGCCGGCGCTATCCGCAAGTTCACCGATCCGACCGCTGCCGCAAGCGGTCCCCAGTCAACAGATTTTGCCAAGCTCTCCGGCAGCTTTGATGTTGTGAACGGTATCGCCACCAATCAGGATCTGTTTATGGCATCACCGCTGTTGCGTATTACCGGCAACGGCACGGTGGATCTGGTGCAGAAGGTGCTGGATTATCATGTGAAACCGCTCGTAGTTGGTACATTGAAAGGTCAGGGTGACAGCGTGATGCGCAAGGGCCTGTCGGTACCGTTGCATATCACCGGTCCGTTTGATGCACCCAAAGTACGCCCGGAAATTAATGCCAGAACCCTGATCGATAATGCACCGGCCCTGCTTAACAAGGGCAATATTGGCGGGGCACTGGGCGGTTTGCTGGGCGGCAAAGGCGGCAGCCAGCCGCCGGCACAGGAGCAACCCGCCACCCAACCGGCTTCACCTGCCAAACAGCTGTTGAAAGGGCTGGGCGGGGTATTTCCCGGTTTTTAACCGGTCAGGAATCTGATATGAGAGTTTTTGAACATTTGCGCCTGCATCCCGAGCGCCCGCAGCTCAGGCAGATTCGCCGTGCGGCGGAGCTGCTGCGGCAGGGGCTGTTTGTGGCCGTGCCGACCGATACCACTTATGCGCTGATGTGCAGGCCCGATGCCAGCGCTGCGGTTGATGCGATCAGGCAGCTGCGGCGACTGGATGATTCCCACTTGTGGGCTCTGGCCTGTGCAGATCTGTCGATGGCCGGTGGTTGCGTGCGCATAGATAATCAGGCTCATCGCATCCTCAAGCGCTGCTTGCCCGGCCCCTATACCTTTATTCTGCCAGCCAGCGCATCGCTGCCGCGCCGGATTTTTGGCAAAAGAAAGGATGTGGGTATACGCATGCCGGATCACCCGATAGCCAGCATGTTGCTGGAAGAGTGTGGAGAGGTTCTGCTGACGACAACGCTGGCTTTTCCCGGTCAGCTTGAGCCGGCTTTTGATCCGGATGAATTTGTACCGCTGCTCAAAAACCAGTCATGTGCGGTTCTTGATGCCGGCTGGGGCGGATTGGTATCCAGCACGGTGGTAGATCTGTGTGCGGATGAGCCGTTGCTGTGGCGTGCCGGTGCCGGTGAGTGGCCTGCATAGTGCAGGCTTGACTGTAATTCTGCTGACATATTAAGGTAATATGACTATCCTCTGCACCATTGAAAAAAGTGAGGGTGGGATATGAAGAGATTTCTTGAAAAACTGCTGTGGAATTCGCGATACATGACCCTGCTGGCGGTATGGTCCTGCATTGTCGGTATGGCGCTGCTGTTCATCTCTTCTGCACTGGATATGGGACACCTGCTCATTGATTTTATCGGTGTCGAGTTTCTTGGTCATGAATATGTCGGTGATTTCCACACCGATGTTGTCAGTCATGTCATTACAGCAGTGGATGACTTTCTGCTGGCAATCGTGTTGTTGATCTTTGCGCTGGGCGTGTATGAGCTGCATATTGATAAGATTGAATTTGCCCGCGATAACGAGACTGCCGGCAAGTTGCTGCAGATCGAATCCCTCGATGATCTGAAAGACCGCCTCGCCAAGGTGATCCTGATGATTCTGATTGTTGCCTTCTTCAAGAATGTACTGCACGTCACCTTCAATGACCCGTTGAATATTCTCTATATGGGTGCCGGTATTTTCCTTATCTCCCTGGCCCTCTATTTCGGCCACAAGGCGGGTAGTGATCACTGATCTTCAGGCGGCTGCGTGTTAGCAGGCTATAAGTCTTGAACAGACGTCTGCTCTGGCAACGCCTTCTCGATGTCGCACTGTTTGCGGCCACACTTGCTGCGGTTGCTGCCTCATTCGTGGAGACGCTGCCGGAGTGGGTCACAATGGCAGCACTGGTTGCGTTTGTGCTGTTTTTTTTCATGCGCTGGTGGCTGGATGATGACCGTAAAGCATGGATGAAATCCAACTGGTTTGATCTGGCTCTGGTCGTGCTGTTATCCTCGCCGCTGTTGCGCATGCTGATGGCTCTGAGGGTCGCTCACCTGTTACCCGCACTGAGGCTGGGAACCATCATTCGCGCCAATAAGGATCGTTTGCTGCGCCTGCTGGTGCTTTCGGGTGATAGTCTGCCTGTTGCGATGGCGCTGATGTTCGGCATCGTATTTGTATTCGGTACAACAACATTTATGATCGAACATGGGCACAATCCCCAGTTCGGTGAGTTGCAGGATGGTCTGTGGTGGGCCTTTGTGACGCTGACGACTGTTGGCTATGGCGACATTGTTCCGATCACATCGGCTGGCCGTATTGTGGCTGTGATGACGATGATACTCGGTATTGTCGTTTACTCGTTGATTATTGCCAACCTGACCGTGCTGGTGGAGTCATATGGCCGCAAGCAGGCTGAGGCTAAAGTCAAAACTGTGCCAGTGAAGAGTGAAGAGAGCGATATCACCTGACAAGAGCTGCTCTGTCACCAGTTTA
Organism: Zetaproteobacteria bacterium CG_4_9_14_3_um_filter_54_145; assembly: GCA_002791575.1. Classification (GTDB taxonomy): domain Bacteria; phylum Pseudomonadota; class Zetaproteobacteria; order Mariprofundales; family Mariprofundaceae; genus Mariprofundus. Next base: position 5,865 of record PFXI01000032.1, read on the forward strand.
TGCAGCGTATTGCCCTTCGTTTACCCCTCGCCGAGATCTCCGGTACTGTTTTATGCCTGATGGCTGCTTCGGATCAGGAGTAATCGGCCCAGAACTCAGTTTGGGAGTTCATACTGCCGATGCGCTCGATAAGGGCATCCACCGCATCCTCATGCTCGGCAAAGTTCATGCAGTCTGTCTGCACAATCAACAGCGGTGTCTCCTGATAGTGGAAAAAGTATTGGTCATAGGCGGTGATTACCTTTTCCAGATAATCCATTCTCAGGCCGCGCTCCATCGGGCGATTGCGGCGACGGATACGATCCATGATGATATTCGGCTTTGACTGCAGGTAAATCACCAGATCGGGGCGCTGGATGTCGCAGCTGACCAGACGCGCCACCTGCTCATACAGGGCCAGCTCCTCATCGCTGAGCGTGACGGTGGCAAAGATATGGTCCTTGGCAAAGAGATAATCGCTGATCACTCCCTGTCGGAACAGATCCTGCTGATGCAGCCCCTGCCACTGTTTCAGTCGTGAAAAGAGAAAAGAGAGCTGTACGGAGAGGGCGTGGCGGGAAGGGTCCTGATAAAACAGTTCGATGAACGGGTTGCCATCCACCTGTTCGAAGAATGTGCCGGAGCCCAGGTTGTCTGCCAGTTTGCGGGCCAGGGTTGATTTGCCGACTCCGATAGCGCCTTCAATGGCAATATGGCATTGATTGAGCGGGCGCCCGCGTATGCTTGCCAGCGGCTCTCCAGCGGGGGAGGTGATCTCCCGGCGTGATCCGGTCTGTAGCCTGTCTACCATATTCTACCCTCCGCTAATGGTGCCTCTCCGTGGCGCAGCAAGTCGGCCAGCAGGGACGAGGCGGGTTCCCCAAGCTGTGGATGATGCCACTCCGGCGCTATATCGCAAAGCGGACGCAGCACGAACTGGCGGGTGTGCATAAGCGGGTGGGGAATAGAGAGACGGGGCAGTGCGATGATCTCCGTAGCGATGGCAATGATATCCAGATCCAGCGTGCGTGCTCCCCAGCGCACTGTACGTACGCGACCATGCCGGTGTTCAATCGATTGCAGCGCATCGAGCAGTGCCAGTGGTGCAAGTCCGGTGGTAATGGCGATGACAGCATTGTAGTAATCGGGTTGGCCGGGTGGTCCCAGTGGTGGCGTGCGGAAGAGCAGGGAGGATGCTGTTACAGTTGTGTGCGGCAGCGCAGCGATCTCCACACGGGCGCTGTTAAAGGTTATGGCTACCTCTCCGATATTACCGCCCAGCGCGATGAAGGCGTGCTTCATACGCAGGCTGCCGCGCCGCCGCGTCTGGGATCGCCCGCGGCCTGAATCTGACCGCGGGCATCGATGGCAATGGCATGTACGCCACCGAAATAGACGCTGGTTCTCCGCCATCCTCTGATCGACCAGCCGAGCGCACTGAGCTGCTTCTGCTCCGATTCGGTCAGGCAACCGGGTTCCGTATCCAGTGTCATCGCTTCATTATGCAGGCGGGGTGCATGCACGGCCGGCTCAATAGCCTGCCCCAGCAGCAGATGCCGGCTGAGTACCTGCAGGATGGCGCCGCGCAGCCGATTGGAACCACCGCTGCCCAGTACCAGAGAGGGACGTCCGTTTTTTATAAATACAGAGGGAGCCATCATCGAGGAGAGGGTGGTACCTGCGGGCAGTGCATGCAGTCCGAGCGGGTTGATATCCGCCTCGCCCAGCATGTTGTTCAGATGAATGCCTGTATCCGGTACGACAATACCCGAACCCTCGCCATTGCTGGTGGTTACCGATACCGCCATGCCGTCACCATCGACGATGCTGATGTGGGTGGTGCTGCCATGTCTGTTGCCCGCCTCCGGAAGCGGCTGCTGATCTGCCGGGTTGCGCAGGCGATGACGCAGCGTAGCGCATGCCCGTTGTATCTGTTCGGGAGCAAGGGTGTGGCTGGTAATGTTGTGTTCATGAATGCGGGCATCGAAGCGCTCGCTGCGCAACAGACTGGCTGCATGCAGGCATTCAGCCAGCAGTAGCTGTATATCCGCTTCACCGTGGAGTTGATCGAGCAGGGTGGCGGCATAGGCGATCAGCAGGCCGCCGGAAGAGGGGGGTGGATTGGTTAACAGGGTACCGCCGAAGAGCGGCGTTGCTAACGGTGTGCGGATCTGGAACTGGCTGGCGCGCATATCATCCATGGTGAGCAGGCCATGCGGCATGCAGCTGCCGACAACTGCTCTGGCCAGATCACCATGATACATCTCATCAATGCCTTCAATCAGCAGCATTTCCAGCGTGGCAGCCAGGCTCCTGTTGCAGAATAGCTCGCCTGTAGCCAGCAACTCACCATGTGGTGCATGCAGGGCAGTGCAATCGCTCCTGTCGGTCAGGATCGGACGCAGCAGTTCGATGAATGAGGCCTGTAAGGCGTTTAGGCGGATGCCGCTACGGGCGGCATCGAGCCCCGGTGCCATTGCTTCGGCCAGTGGCAGGCAGCCACGATCTTTATGGGCGGCAAACAGCATGGCCAGCAGTGATGGGGGCGCTACAGAGCCCTGTCCGATATGAAAGGTCTGTACGCTATCGCCGAAATCTATCGGAATGGATTTCAATGCGGTATTTGTCCGGCCTGATGGCATACGGGCAAAGCCATCATAGAGGGCATCCTTGCCCTTGCCACCTGCAATCAGCATAAAGCCACCGCCACCGGCAGCGGTGAGCACCGGTTCAGCGATAAATGAGGTGATCACCGCTGCAATTGCGGCATCTACGGCATTGCCACCCATACGCAGAATCGCTGCTCCCGCCTCGGCAGTTGCAGCATGCCCGGCCGCTACGGTGCCGCCCTGCGGGTTGCGGATACGAAACGACCTGCTCATGCGCCCTGTTGGTGAAAAATAAATCCCTCATTACCCAGCTTGGCAGCGATGGCTTTCTGTAGCTGTTCAGCCTTCTTGCGTGTTGTCGCGGGGCCTGCCCATACCGCATGCAACTGACCTCTGGCGATAATATGCGATGGCCAGCCCAGATGGCTTAAACGGTCAGCCAGCCCCTTGGCGCGGGTTTGCTCCTTGAATGCACCCAGTTGTACATAGTAACCGCTGGTCACCGACGGTGCGGCAGTCGGCGGCCGCTTGCTTATCCTGGGCTTGATGCTGCTTGGCAGCGTTATTGCAGGAGATGCTGCCGGTGCAGGCGGTGCCACTGCAGCCGGCTGTGGTGCTGTATGTGCGGGAGGTGGTGTCGGCGCATCTGGTGGTGTTGACGATGCTGTTTCGAGCAGGGCTGGCGGCGACTCCTGAAGCGGTGGTTCTATCGTCTGGTTGTCGCTGCTTTGCCTGTTATCAAACCGGGGCCACGAGATGTCAAACCACTGCGGATGGAGGGAGGCTGCAAGGATCATGAAGAGGCAGCAGGCAGCAACAATTACGGCCGTACGGTGCTCCGTCTGTGAAGCCTGCCAATGGGTAAGATCCGGCATCGGAGGTCAGGAATTCAGTAATTCGTCGAGCTTGCGGGAAAAACTCTCATAGCGAAACGGTTTTTGCAGTACATTGAATTTTTTATCCGGAAAGCGCTCATAGAGATCTTCCGGGTAACCGGTGACAAACATGATGCGATTGAGGATGCCGGGGTTTACCTGTTCAATGGAGCTGTAAATCTCGTCACCCGAGAGTTTGGGGATACGCACATCCAGCAGTACCAGCTGATACTGCTCACCGCGTGCGGTCAACTCAAACAGGCTTTCAACCGGGTCGCCCATGCCGGTAATTTCACTTTCCAGCCCCTTGTCCGTGACATAACGATTGAGGAAGGCGGTCAGTATGCTCTGTACCGAATCTTCATCATCAATAATCAATACCTTGATTTTCATCTCTGCCACCCTCCGAATTATAAACGAGCCGGCTCAAGCAGGCTGGCCGGATTGACGCGCGCGTTGTAAAAACGAACGCCCCAGTGCAGATGCGGACCTGTTGCGCGGCCTGTTGCACCGACTTCACCAATCGTTTCACCAGTCTTGACCCATTGACCTTTGCTGACAGCTGTCGATTGCATATGTGAATAGACGGAGACTAATCCATTGCCATGGCCGATGGCTATTGTTTTGCCGTTCAGATACATATCTGCGACCAGCAGCACGGAGCCGGCCAGAGGCAGCCGGACAGGCGTGCCTGCCGGTGCGGCAATATCGATGCCGGAGTGAGGAGAGCGTGGCTCGCCGTTGACGTAACGCTGGGCGCCAAAGGGGGTCGACTCTTCACCCTTAACCGGTAGAAAGTGCATGACTACGTTCGGATTTGCATTCACACCCTGAGTATAGGTTGCCTTGAGTGCTTTCACTTCACTTCTGATGCGCTTGAGCGTCTTTTGGTTGAATACGGCCATTTTCTCCGCCACGCTGATGCGTGAGATGCGAAAGGTGCCGCTGCTGACATGCAGTTTGTCCTGCGCCAGCAGCTTTTTGCCCTGCTGCCAGTGCATGTCGTAGGTGCCGGGCTTCTTTTTCAGATCGACGCCAATCCAGCCGCGCCAGCGCTGCTGACCCATTGATTTGACCGGCCATGTGCGGCCAAAACAACGAAGAGATGGTGTGCTATCACCGAGATCAGCCTCAACCATGATAACATCACCCTGAGTGGCAGGATAGTCGGCAGCACTGGCGGATGCAGCGCAAAGCATGAGCAGCACGAAAAGTGCGATGTGTCGTTTCATCTTCATAGTGTTGGACTCCTTTTGATTGATTCGATGCGTGTGTCGGCAGAACCGTCGCCAAACTCAACACGCAGCAGTGCGCCCGGCTGCAGCGAGGCAACCCGGGTGACCAGTCTGTTATCGGTGTCATAATTCAGGCTATAGCCGCGTGCCAGAATATCTTCTTTGTCGTATGCAGCCAGGCGGCCGCAGTTGAGTGCCAGACGCTGCCTGAGCTCAGGGATATGGGTCTGTTGCAGTCGCTTTAGTCGCAATGACTGGGGCAGAAGGAGCTGCCTGCGCGGTGGCAGCATCGCACCGGCGGCCAGACAGAGTCGCTGATGCAGTGCAAGGGCTGCTCTTTGCTTGCGTTGCAGTGTGGCATGCAGCATCTGATGCAGTTGGTTCATGCTGTTGCCCAGTCTGTGCCTGCGTGCGTGCAACTGCTGGCCGGGCTCCATGGCGGAGAGCCTTTTTTCCAGCATGCGCAATTGATTGCGCCGCTTGTGCAGCTCTGTGCGCTGCTGGTGCAGCAGCAGTGCCTGCAGCTGCTCCAGCCGGTGATGCGATGCATCATTCAGTCGCTGCCAGGCATATTGCTGGCGATGGTTGAGCGCCTCACTGTGGTGTCTCATCTCGCCCAGCTTTTGGCGCAGAATGCCCGCCATGGCAGCCGTTCTGGGCAATTGACGATGTAGATCCTGACGCGAGGGGCAGGCAAGCTCAGCCGCATTGGATGGCGTGGCGGCGCGCAGATCGGCGGCAAAATCGGTCAGTGTTACATCGATTTCGTGACCGATACCGGCAATGACCGGCACAGGGCATGTCATTACCGCCTTGACCACACTTTCATCGTTAAAGCACCAGAGATCTTCGATGCTGCCGCCGCCACGTACAAGCAGTATAACATCCGGGCAGTTCTCCATGGCGCTCATGCTCTGCAGTGCCGATACGATGCTGGCCGGCGCACTGGCTCCCTGTACCAGGCAAGGGGCCAGTGTAAGCAGCAGCCAGGCAGGACGAGTGGCCAGTACTTTTTTAACATCCTCAAAAGCTGCGGCCGTGGGCGAGGTGATAATACCGATATGTTGTGGCAGGGCGGGGAGCTGTTTTTTGCCTGCCGGATCAAACCAGCCGCGTTCGGCGAAGAGCTGTTTGCGGCGCTCGTATTCAGCAGCCAGTTTGCCGGCACCGGCCGATTCGATGCGGGTAACGACCAGTTGATAGGTGCCGCGCGGCTCGTAAACACTCAGGTGGCCGGTGAAAATGTACTCCCGACCCTCTTCCGGCAGCGTACTCAGGCGCATAGCCGCCGAGCGCCAGACGACAGCGGAGATTGCAGCGTGTGCATCCTTGATGGTGAAATAGAGATGACCTGATGTGTGTCTGGTCAGGCGTGATATTTCACCGCTGACCTGTATGCCGACAAAGCCCTGCTCAAGCATCTGTTTGATGCGGGCGGTCAACTGGGTTACGGAGAGGGGGGGGGGTCTGTCGGTCACTGGCCAATCATGGCACCACACAGCGCAAGGTCAACGTGTGACAGCAGTGCTCCCAGGGCAATCGCATTAAAATCATGAGCAGCCATTGGTTGCAAAAATGGTTATTTCGACAATAACAGATTAAATTTGGTTAAGACGGAGTGA
>PFXI01000118.1 GCA_002791575.1 Zetaproteobacteria bacterium CG_4_9_14_3_um_filter_54_145
CAGCAACAGGCTCCCAAAGGGGGTGTCGACTTCACCGGAATAGGGTGTCGCGTTCGACTGGAATCAGGTGCCGACTTCACCGGAATACGCAGGCATGCGGACGACCGGATGACCTGCCGCGACCTGGCCCGCCGCTGCGCGGTGGACGGCCGGAGCCCTGTTTACCATCTTTTTTCGCATGCACTTCAGCCTTGTCACCGGCACCCATACCTTCGGCATGAGCGTCCATATGGGTTGGCTTGCCAACTTCCAGCATCTCGCTGGTGATATTCAGCAGCGGAATGGATCGCTCCACATAAGCCTCAATATCAGGCAACCCGAAACAGAAACGCTCGCAGGAGAAAGATACTGCCGTACCTTTTGCGCCAGCACGCGCCGTACGGCCGATACGATGGACATAATTCTCCGCATCTTCCGGCAGATCGTAGTTGAACACATGCGTTACGCCGTCGATATGCAGACCGCGACTGGCAACATCGGTGGCAACCAGCAGGTTCAGCTTGCCCTTGGTGAAATCTTCCAGAATGCGCACCCGTTTGACCTGTCGCACATCACCGGAGAGAATACCGACAGCAAAACCATAGTGGGCCAGATTGCGGGCCAGACGCTCACCGGTACGTTTCTCATTGATAAAGATCATACCGCGCTCGACATTGGACTCGCGCAACAGATGAATCAGCAGAGGCAGTTTGTCATCCATACCTGTGTGATACATCGATTCTACAATGCCGGAAGCGGTAATGTTGCCCTCTTCCGCACGCAGCTTCTCCGGCTGGTTCATATGCTCATAGGCCAGTTCCATCACCCGATGCGACAGCGTGGCGGAAAACATCAGCGACTGACGCTCATCAAATCTCGGCATACGGCGCATCATAAAACGCAGATCCTTGATAAAGCCCATATCGAACATGCGATCGGCCTCATCAATGACCAGCATCTCGGTCAGCTTCAGCTCGTAGGCATGCTTTTTCAGATAATCGATCAGGCGCCCGGGCGTACCGATAAGAATATCGACGCCGTCGTCAAAGCCCTTGAGCTGCTTCTCGTAGTCCACACCGCCGTACACGGTGTGGATTTTGAGATCGGTAAATTTGGCCAGTTTCTCGGCATCGGCTGAAATCTGGATCACCAGCTCACGCGTCGGTGCAATCACCAGTGCGCGCGGGTAGTTGTGTTTTCGGCCGGCTTTGGCCGGCGTGCTCAGCAGACGATTGATAGCAGTAATCAGGAATGTCGCGGTCTTACCGGTACCTGTACGCCCCTGCCCGGCAACATCTTTGCCTGCAAGTGTTATGGGCAGTGCAGCTTGCTGCACATCGGTCATCGTGGTAAAACCCATCGCATCGATACCCTGTTGCAGGGTCTCGGGAAGGTTCAGTTCTTGGAAGGTGGTAGGATTCATGCCCGAAGGGTACGCGTCAAGCGATTGCCATGCTACTACAGGCTGATTAGGCTGCGCCGCCGCTTAACAAGAAACAGGGGCTCATGGCGCAATTGGTTAGCGCAACCGGCTCATAACCGGTTGGTTCTAGGTTCGAGTCCTAGTGAGCCCACCATATCACAGATCGTGCTCAACAAGAGCCTGCAAGCCGCTGTTTGCAGGCTCTTGTTGTTTACGCCCGGTGCCCTGCCAGATACAGGGTTGAATCTCTCACAGGAGATTGTCAGCGTTCGTCAGGCAATATGTGAGGTGACGGATGATCTGATCAACAGTTCATGAATGATCCGTCCCCCGCTGTTTTACCCGCAAGAGCATACCCGACAAAAGGATCGACATGACACCAACCCCTGAACAAATCGCCGACATGATCCGCAGCCACCTGCCTGATGCAGATGTCGAAGTGCGTCTCTACTCGGGCAATGATCATTTCGAGATGAGTGTCATCTCAGCCGCGTTTATCGGCAAAACCCGCGTCGCCCAGCACCAGATGGTCTATGCGGCGCTCGGCGAACAGATGAAACAGGCCATCCACGCGCTGGCCCTGAAAACAGCAGTACCCAAGGAGCAAGCATGACCGATTCAGCACAGCAACAGATTGATCAGGTAGTAAAGGGTAACGACGTTGTATTGTTCATGAAGGGCTCACCGGATTTCCCGCAGTGTGGCTTTTCGCAGCGGGTCACGGCCATCCTGAATGAGTATGGTGTTCCTTATGCAGCGGTCAATGTCCTGCTCTCCGACGCTATTCGTCAGGGCATCAAGGCGTATTCCGACTGGCCGACTATTCCACAGCTATATATCAAAGCCGAATTTATTGGTGGCTGCGACATCATTTCTGAAATGCATGCTTCCGGTGAGCTGAAAGAATTGCTGGCCCCTTTGCAAAAAGACGCATAAACTTATGGTCCAACGGGTTTTGAATATTACCCTGTCCGATTTAAAGGATGTAGATGCTAGTTGATACGGTTATTACTGTTATTTTCCGATATTTCAGTGGTTCACGGCCACAACAGCACTGCTACAATCCGAAAACACCCTCCCTCCCTCATGCCGGTCGTTTCTGATGCAGACTAAACTGGCACATAAACTCGGCCAGCGCCTTGCCCTGACGCCACAGCTGACCCAGAGCCTGAAGGTTCTGGCTATGAACAGCATGGATCTGGATGCCTATCTGGAAGAGTCCATCGAATCCAATCCTATGCTGGAGATGGATTTCAACGCCACGCCAACCGCCGATGCGGCAGGTCATGAGCGGGCGCTGGAGGTTGCAGAACAGGAACAGTGGCACGAACAGGGCGATAATCGCTGGGAAACGATGTATGCCGCCTCCACCAGGGATGACTACAATGAACGTGAGCCGCTCTGGCAGCAGGAGCAGGGGCTGGGCGAATCACTGCACGAGCAGATAGATCGCCAGCCGATGAGTGAAACAGATCATGCTATCGCACATATGCTGGTCGATTCACTCGATGCTGACGGCTACTTCCGCACCAGTAGCGAAGATTTTGTACGCGACGTTGCCGACCAGATCACCATCGAAGCCGATACCGTGGATGATGTACTGCACCGCATCATTCATCAGCTGGAACCGGCAGGCCTCGGTGCGCGCGACCTGACCGAATGCCTGCTGCTGCAGCTCGACAATAGCCAGGAGATCGACATCTGGGTCAAACGACTGCTGCTGCACTACCCGGATGCGCTGCTGCAGGATGATGAGACACTGGCAGCCACCGCTGCATGTGACGTGGAGACAATCCGCCAGGCACGCAGCCGCATGCGGCGGTTGGACCCCTTTCCCGGTCACGGACTGCACGGGGAAGAAAATTATTATATACGCCCCGAGATTATTTTCCGCCGCAACAGCGATAACAATATCGAGGTGGATCTTCCCGGCACCGGCTGGCGCGGCATCCGCCTGAATGAGCAGTGGAAAGAGCATGAATGGAAAGGCAAGGACAAGGAGTTCATGAGCCAGGCCATGAAAGAGGCAAAATGGCTGCTGCATGCGCTGGACCAGCGCAGTGAAACGCTGATGAAGGTGGCTCTGTGCCTGGCAGAGCGGCAACGGGCCTTCCTCGAGTATGGCATTCTGGGGCTCAAGCCGCTGACCCTGCAGGACGTCGCTGAAGATGTAGGCCTGCATGAATCAACCATTTCGCGCGTGACCAACAGTAAATATGCCGAGACCCCGGTCGGCCTTATCGAGCTCAGACGCTTTTTCTCCGCCGGCCTGCCGACGCGGGGAGGCGGTACTATCTCTGTATATCGTGTACAACAAAGGGTAAAAGCACTGATCGACTCGGAGCCAACAGGCCGGCCGATTTCCGATCAGGCCATTGCCGACAGGCTGCAGGCCGAGGGTATTGAAATTGCCCGTAGAACTGTAGCCAAATATCGTGAACAATTAGGGCTGCCGCCGAGCAGCCAGCGGAGGCGTACCGCCAGATCACGCCAATAGTGATGTGCCATGCGGCACAGGCACGGGCAAGCCAGCAGGATGCTGATTTGCCAACACAACAACGGAGGAAAAACTATGCAAGTATCCATCACAGGTCGTCATGTAGAGCTTACCGAGCCGATGAAGGCCTATGTCTCTGATAAATTACAGCACCTGAAACATTCATTTGACCATGTGCTCGATGTACATGTGGTGCTTTCAGTGGAGAAATTTCGTCAGCGCTGCGAAGTGACCATGCAGGCCAATGGTATCAATATCCACGGCAGCGATGAAACAGAGGATATGTATGCATCGATTGATGGTGTCGTAGACAAAATCAACAGACAGCTCAAGCGTTATCGCTCCAAGCTGCACAGGCATCAGGCAGGCGGACAGCGTGAAGGACGTCAGATCAAGGTTTCCCATCGGGTCATTGATATGGCAACAGAGCAGGACGAGCTGAGCGAAGCTCATCAGCCGGCGACACTGCGTCACGAGTTCATCGATGCCAAACCGATGCACGTTGATGAAGCGGTCATGCAGCTGGAACTGGGTAGCCAGGACCTGCTGTTTTTCACCAATGACGAGACAGAACAGCTCAACGCCGTTTATCGCCGCCCGGATGGCGCGCTAAGCTGGATTGAGCCTGAAGCTGCCTGAGAAGAATAACTGATCATGACGCTATTGACCGCTGAACATATCTTGCTGGACTCGAAGGCCAACAGTAAACGTGCCGTCATCACTGAACTGGCCGAAGCATTGACCTCAATCGATCCGGATCGGGTAATGGAAGTAGTCATGGCTCGTGAGCATCTGGGCAGTACCGGTATTGGCCATGGGGTTGCGATACCCCATGGCCGCATGCCTGACCTGTCAGCCCCGATGCTGGCACTCTCGAGAAATATTCGCGGTGTCGACTTTGACGCCATCGACGGGCAACCCGTACATATCGTGGTACTGCTGCTGGTGCCGGACTCTGATGACCGCCGCCATCTGGAGCTGTTGGCACAACTGGCCCGCAACCTGCAACAACACAGCTTCAGGGAACAGGTGATGCAGGCCCGGGATGCCGAGGCGCTGAGTCAGCTATTCTGCAATGACGGAGTTACAAACCCATAATGCGACAGGCGCGCCGGATCACGATACGTGAAATACTGGCCGCACAGGGCAAGGCTGCAAAAATGCGTCTGCTCGAAGGTGAAGCAGGACTTGATCGTTATATAGATCACGCGCGCATCCAGAAACCCTCACTGGCCTTTGCCGGTTTCACCAAAAACCTCAGTGATTACAGACTGCAGGTCATCGGCCAGACGGAACTGCAATACCTGGCCACACGCACCGAAGAGGAACAACGGCAAGCGGTTGAGGCGGTGTTTGCACTGCGCCTTGCCGGCGTTGTGGTGACACGCAACCAGATGCCACCGGAGATCATCCGTGAAGCGGCAAAACGTACCAATACGCCACTGATCATTTCAGAGTTCCCCTCCTCCACATTCATGACCAATATGATGCTCTTCTTATCACACTATCTGGCCCCCATCGTTTACCAGCATGGCGTATATATGGATATCTTCGGTCTCGGCGTACTGATCACCGGAGCCAGCGGCATCGGCAAGAGTGAAATAGGACTGGAACTGATTTCACGCGGCCATCGCCTTATTGCCGATGACATGGTTGAGTTTTCCCGCAAGAGCCCGGGCGTGGTTGTCGGCCGCAGCCCTGACGCATTGCGCTATCATATGGAAATACGGGGACTGGGCATACTCAACATCCGCGACCTCTACGGCGCCGCCGCAATCACCGATGGCAAGCGACTGAGCCTGATGGTGGAAATGGTCGCCTGGGATCAACTGGCGCCGGAAGACAGGGTACTCGGCGAGGAGAGCGAGTGCGAAATCCTCGAGGTACCCATCCCGCGTGTACCGATCCCGATCCGCTCCGGCCGCTCGCTGGCTGTACTGGTTGAAGTGGCAACACGTAACCAGCTACTCAAGCAGCGCGGCATCCACAGCGGCGAGGATTTTGTCCTCTCCCTGCAAAACCGCATTGAGCGGGGAGGCTGAGTTTGCTGCTGATCAGCGGACTATCCGGTGCGGGCAAAAGCACTGTATTGCATGCTCTGGAAGATGGCGGCTTTTTCTGTACGGATAATCTGCCGGTGGAGATGCTGCGCGACTGGTCGATCAGCATGGGACTGCGCAAACAACCTGCAGCCGTATGCCTGGATGCACGCAGCGGTATAGGGACACAGTCACTGCGTGATGCTATTTCCACCGTGCTGGTCTCCGACGACTGGAAGCTGCTCTTTGTCGAGGCAGAAGATGCCGTGTTACAGCGCCGTTTTTCCACCGTGCGCAGGCGCCACCCGTTTGCCCCCGATGCGGATTTGATGGACGCCATAGAGCTGGAGAGAGAGAGCCTGGCGCCGGTACGGCTGATGGCCGATATGATCCTCGACTCGAGTCATCTGACACCGTATGAACTGGCTGAAAAAGTGGATCTCTACTGGCGCAAACCGGAAGCAAAGCCGACGCAGATGGCCTGCACGGTCATGTCCTTCAGCTACAAACACGGTCTGCCGCCGCATGCGGATGTCGTCTTCGACATGCGTTTTTTGCCCAACCCTCACTATCAACCGGAGCTGAGACCGAAAACCGGTTGCGATGCAGAGGTGGCTGCCTTTCTACAGTCCTACCCCGATGTGAATGAAGCAGAGCGGCGTATTCAGTACTGGCTGAAGCTGGCCTGGCCGTTGATGCAGAAGGAGCGCAAGCAGTATTTCACCCTTGCCATGGGCTGCAGCGGCGGTCGCCATCGTTCGGTCTATATGGCTGAAAGACTGGCCCTGTGGATTCAACGCCAAGGGTGGCTGGTACCGACCATTCAGCACAGGGAGCTTGGTGTCGTCTATCGATGGCAGGCAGAAGAGAAAGGCATGGAGCTGTCATGATCGGCATTGTCATGATCGGCCATGCTCAAATTGCCAGCCAGATGAAAGAGGCCCTGCAACACATTCTGGGTGAACAGCCGCTGATCGCTGCAGTGGACATCAGCGAGGAAAAAAGTTCGGAATCGTTGACCGCCCATCTGAAAATGAAAATACGCTCCTGCGATGTTGGCGATGGTGTACTGCTGCTTGCAGACATGTTTGGCGGTACGCCGTGCAATATCGCCATGGGCTGCCTGCAAGCCGGTCAGATCGAAGTGGTATCGGGCTTTAACCTGCCACTACTGATCAAGGCCGCCACCATGCGCAAGCATGTAGACAGCGTCTCGGCGCTGGCCAGCCATGTGGTGGAAGCCGGTCGACAATATATCTGCATGGCATCCGACTACCAGATAGGCGGCAACCGTGGCTGAGCGGCGCGTGCGCATCTGTAATAAACTCGGCCTGCATGCCCGCGCCTCGGCCAAGCTGGCCAGTGAGGCCAGTCGCTTTGCATGCGATATCAGTCTGCTGCGGGATGAAATTAACGTCAACTGCAAGAGCATCATGGGCATCATGATGCTGGCCGCCGGAAAGGGTAGCGATCTGCTACTGGTGGCTGAAGGATCCGATGCATCGGATGCTCTGGATGCACTCGAAACATTGATAAACGAACGTTTCGGAGAGGCCGAATGAGCACGCGCCCGCGCAGTGAAGGCAGAGCGGTAGCAGCCAGCCCCGGCATTGTTATCGGCTACGTGCAAAAACTGATTCATGGCCGCAAACCGATCCCCGAACGCCGGCTCGCTGCCGGCGCTGCCGATATGGAGGTCGCCCGCCTGAAACAGGCCGTCAAGGCGGCTGTCGCTGAAATTGACCTGGAGCGGGAACAGTTGAGCAAGCTTGGCTCGCAGGATCCGCTTATGGTACTCGATGCCCATCGCATGATGATTGCCGATCCGGAGCTGGCACATATGGCCGGTGAGCGGGTGATTGCCGACAATATCAATGCAGAATGGGCGCTCAGACAACAGATGGACGCTATTCAGGCCATCTTCAACCAGTCCGACAATGCATATTTGCGCGGTCGCCAGCATGATGTTGAGCAGGCCGGGCAGCACATCCTTAACCAGCTGATGGGACAACAGCTGCAGGTGCCTGCTGATACGGCGGCCGCAAGCGATCCGGAGAGACCGATCATCTATGTCGGCGAAGACTTCTCTGTCAGCGATATCGTGCAGATGTGGCGACAGGGTGTCGCCGCCATCATCACGGAACAGGGAGGCAATGATGCGCACAACATTATTGTCGCGCGCGGCATTGGCTTGCCGGCTCTGGTGGGTGCCGCCGGTATACTCAAAGAGATTGAAGACGGTGACCTGCTTATTCTCGATGGCGAGCAGTGCCTGTGGACGCTCAACCCCTCAGCGGCCGAAGAGCTCGCTTACGAGAAATTTATCGAGGCTGTGTCCATCAGCCGCGAAGGTCTGGCGGCCTTTGCCCTGCAGCCTTCCCGCAGCAAGGACGGGCGGGAGATGAAGCTGATGGCAAATATCGAATTTCTTGAGGAACTCGATATGGCCGAGCAGATCGGCATCGATGGCGTAGGGCTGTTTCGTAGCGAATTTCTGTTTCTCAACTGCAAGGAACAGCCGGATGAGGATCTGCAGTACCGCTGCTATGCCGCCATCATCCGGCGCATGAGCGGAAAACCGGTCACCATGCGCCTGCTGGATGTCGGTGGCGATAAGGCATGTCTCTATAAACAGGCGACAAATCGCGACTATAGTGGCTCTAACCCCGTACTGGGGTTGCGCGGCATTCGCCTGCTACTGCGCTCTCCGCAACTGCTGAGCACACAATTGCGTGCGATGTTGCGCGCAGGTGAGCATGGGCCACTGCATATTCTGGTCCCCATGGTGACAAGCCGTAATGAGATGCTGCAGGTACGCAAGCTGGCCGAGCAACTGCATGACGGTATGCACCTCAAGCAACCGCTCTCCATCGGCGCCATGATCGAAGTGCCTGCAGCGGTGCTTGTGGCCGATTCACTGGCTGAGATCAGCGATTTCTTTTCCATAGGCACCAATGATCTGATTCAATATACCCTCGCTGCCGACCGCTCGGATGATGAGGTTGCAAGCCTCTATCAGCCGGAACATCCGGCCATACAACAGTTAATTTATATGACGGCACTGGCCGCGAAAAAGGCCGGCATACCACTCTCGGTTTGCGGGGAACTCGCTGCCAACCCCGAATGGACGGAGCAGTTTCTGAATCTGGATATGCATGCGCTGTCGATGAGCATGAGTAACATCCTGCCCATACGCCGTTTCCTCAGCAAACAGAGCTATCACCCCGCCCTGCCGCCTGCACCATAGCCGGCTCCGCCTGCGCCATCCCCGATGGCAGTTTGCCGCACATTGCTTCAGCATCCGGACGATTGCACGCCGGCTGCTCTTCAGCCGTGAGGAGATCAAATGACATCCGAATCAAAACCGCGACACGGCAGCGACCGCATAGGCCTGTGGATGTTGCTGGCCGTTATTGTACTCACCGCAGCCGTTTTTTTCTGGACAACAGACCACTACCGGCACGGAACTGCGGCAGCGCCTGAAACAGCAACGGATGCGCAGGGGCGCCTGCATGTGCTGGGCATTACACTGGGTGAAACAACCCTGAAACAGGCTGAGTTACTCCTGCAGAGCAAGAGCGATGTGGCTCTCTATATTTACCCGCAGGAACATCCGAAGGCAGGGCTGAAGCTTGAGGCATTTTTCCCGGCTATCGCCGATCATACGAAGGTAATACTGCTGCTGGATATCGCCAAAGAGCGGCTGCAAGAGATAGGATCGCGCGCAACCATACCGCATCAATATCAGAATCTGGTGGCCCGCATGAATATGGCACCTGCAGACATCAGCAGTGTCCAGCATGATGTGGTCACGGAACTGACACTGATTCCCAACCTGCAGATCACCGCAGAGAATCTGCAGGCACGCTTCGGAACGCCTGACCGCATTGAGCATCTGGACGATGAGCGGGATCAGTATAACTTTAACGCCATCGGCTTGCAGGCGATCATCAGCAAGCAGGAACCGGCCACCCTGCACTTTTCCAACCCGCCATCGCTACCCTGAACGGGTAGCACTACCTTACATCTGATGCATATGCATCGCGCTGCGGTAAATGGTCATCACACCCAGCACGATCATCATGACGGCCGCGGTACGCATTGCGGTTGAACGCAGAGCTGGCGTCATGCCGTGCAGCAACGAAGGCACGGCCATCATGGCAGGGATAGTACCCAGGCCGAAGCTTGCCATCATCAGCACGGCGAGCCGGCTGTCACCGGCGGCAAGCGCCAGCGACAAGGCGGCATAAACCAGACCACAGGGCAGCAGACCGTTGGCAAGCCCCAGTGTATACCAGCCGCCGGCACGGGCACCGTTTGCGACATTGCGCGCCAGCAGTGCCAGCCCGGTTTTGCGACCGCCCCACGCTGCCATGCGCCGCAACGGATCAGGCAACCAGCCGCCCAAATTCAGGGCAAACAGTATCATCAACAAACCTGCAAGCAGAGCCAACAGGCGCTGCAACAGATCGCCACCAAAAGCACTGAGTGCTGCACCGCTGAGGCCGACCAGCAGGCCCAGTACTGCATAGGTCGTTACCCGCCCGAATTGATAAACCAGCAATCCCGACCACCAGACCTGAGGCCGGCTCATGCTGACCGCACTCACCAGGCCGCCGCACATACCAATACAGTGCAGGCTGCCCATAAACCCCATCGAGAACATCAGCATTAACGCCGAAGGCAGTGTATCAATCATGATGCACGATCATCATCTGGACCATCCATATCATCATCATCAAGCATCCTGTGGGCAGGCCCCTCCATATCATCATACTGACCATTTTTTACCGCCCAGAAAAAAACCAGCACACTAACCAGCCCAAGCAGAATCATGCCTGGAATTAAACCATAAATTACACTCATCATTCCTCCTGCTGCTGCGATGATAGTGGCCCATGCCGGGCGCGACAATATATGAATAAACCATAATATGATTATTGACAGCCATATCGGCACAGACTAACATCCATTCTTCACATGTATTACGGAGGTTTACCCATGAAAAACTTGATCATCGCAACAGGCGCCCTTGCCATGCTAATGTCCGGATTGGCCGTCACTGAAGCTGTCGCAGGCCCCGAGAGCAAGTGCAAGGCCTGCCATACCTTTGAAAAGGGCGGCAAACACAAAACCGGCCCCAACCTCTTCGGCATCGTTGGTGCCAAAGCCGGCAGCACGGACTTCGGTAAATACAGCCCGTCACTGAAGGATGGTACGTGGGTATGGGATGAAGCCAAGCTTGAGGCATGGGTATGTGACTCCAAATCCGCCATCAAGGATCTAACCGGCGATGCACATGCCAAAACGAAGATGGGTAACCAGAAGAAGTGCGGCAGTGAAGCAGCTGACGTTGTTGCTTTCCTGAGTACGCTGAAATAAATCCATGACGGGATGACCTGCTCATCCCCGCCTCTCGCTGGCTCCGGTGCCTCCCTCCCCCTCCCTTGGCACCGGAGCTTTTTTTCATATCGGGACTCATATCAACTACAGATAAACCCGGACAGTAACTGTTGCACAGGCTTTTTACCGCAGAGGGCGCAAAGGTACGCAGAGGAAAACAAGGCAATAAATAGAGCCACTTGCAAAAGCCTGAGTAAAATTGAATGTCAGCGCCTGAGCCGTTGGATTAATCGTTTTAATTATCGCTCTCCCTGCGGGTTTCT
>PFXI01000012.1:0-434 GCA_002791575.1 Zetaproteobacteria bacterium CG_4_9_14_3_um_filter_54_145
GAAGAGCGAACTCAGGAGTGCTTCCTCGAACAGCAGCGAGCGCTAAAACGAGGGGACCACCTGAGGCATTGGCAGTGGCGAATGCGTGGCTGGACGCATCGTTTGACGTCCGGGAAATAACCGGTGGCGACTTGAAGAAAAAAGCCCTGATTCTTTATCCGTCGGCCATTGCCGCCTGCGGCATCGGTACATGGGTGGATGCGCTCTCGCTTGCCTTGCAGCAGCAGGGGTGGGATGTGACGGTGGGACTGGCCTGGGGCGCACGATTTCATGATCCGGCCAGAGTCGAGGCATTCAGGCCTGCGCTGAAAACGATACGCATGGACGCACGTACAGGCACCGAAGAGGGGCGCATTCAGGCGATTGAGCGAGCGGTGTCGGCCGTGGCTCCGGATGTGGTGATCGTGAATGTGCTCGATTCGGCATTTGAAGCG
>PFXI01000012.1:443-2796 GCA_002791575.1 Zetaproteobacteria bacterium CG_4_9_14_3_um_filter_54_145
TGATTGCAGTTAACCATGGTAACCTGCCGGGGCAAGCTGCCTGCCTGCTGCAGCATCGGGATGTGATTGATCTGGCTGTGTGTGTCAGCAAACTGAGCTACAGTGCCATGGCGGCACAGGCTGACGGCTTTATGCCGGAGCGGCTGAAACATATTGCCAATGCGGTGGCCGTGCCTGCGCAGCAGGTGAAGGAAAAGACACACCCGTTCCGGGTCGGTTATGCCGGCCGCCTGGATGGTGACAAGCGGGGCGAGGATATCCTGCCGTTTTTCACTGCCCTGCATCAGCGCTGTCCCGAAGCGCAGATGTGGGTAGCTGGCAAGGGCGAGAGCGGGGATGAGCTGACAAGGCTTGCCGGAAACTTTCCTGAGCACTTCAGTTATTTCGGTGAGTTGAGCAGCAGCCAGCTGGACCGGGACTTTTACCCGGCCCTGAGTGTGCTGGTTCACTTCTCTCCGTCGGAAGCCTGGGGCTATTCGATAGCCGAGGCGATGAGCCATGGTGTTGTGCCGGTGACATCGGCTTTTCGCGGTATCGATACGGACGGGCTGGTTATTGAGGGCAGCAATGCGCTTGTATTTCCTGTCGGGGATATCACGCGTGCAGCCGATATGGTTACCGCTCTCTATCAGGATCAGCAGCGTTTAAGTGCCATGGGGAGCGCTGCTGCACAGCATATTGCCGATAAATTTTCACTGGCAATTTTCGGCCACAACTGGGCAAGCGCGCTGGATACCTGCCTGCAGATGCCGGCATTGCCGCCGCCCGCCCGTCCGGTCAGCCTTGATGCCAAAGGGCCCGCCGGAGTGCCTCGGCCGTTGTGGGAGCGTTGCCGCAGATTGTTGAATCGGCGCATTGCCCATGCCAGCGCGGGGGAAGAGTGGCCGCACTTCAGGTGCAGTGATCCGGTGTTGATGCAGAGTATGGAACAAGCGTTGAATAGTGAAGCAGTGAAAGGTGGATCGGTTACAAGTGAAAAGTGAAGAAAGGGAATCGAGCCATCAGGTGAATTGTGAAACAAGAGAATATCCTCTGGGGGACGAATACACACGAATGTCCACGAATAAATGGTTATAATCAGTGTTCATTCGTGAAATCAGTGGTTAATAGGTTTGGATTTTAACATGAGGCAAAACAGTAAAAAACCATCCGTTATGTTTGTTGCACCCTCCGCCTATGTGTTGAGTGGGCTTGCCACCTGGCTGGATTATATGGAGCCGGGTCTTGCCGGGCTGGGCTGGGATGTGACGATCGGGCTGGTTGAAGGGCCTCGACATCACCGCCCTGAAACGTACATCGCAGGCCATGCGCATCGCAACTGGTACCCGATCAGCTGCAAGAGTGGTACGCAAGAGGGGCGTCTGCGCGCGGTTGAAAAAGCAATATCAGTTGTGAAGCCTGATATCGTGGCAACTGTTAATATGCCCGATGCCATTCTGGGGGCAGCCCGCAGCAGAGATCAGGGCAGGCCGGAGTTGAAGGTGGCCATGACTGTGCACGGTATCCAGCCTGATCTGTACGAAGATATCAGTGCTTACGGCGATCTGCTGGATCGCGTTTTCTGCACCAACCGGCTGGCTTGCAAACTGGCTGAAGTGATGGGAAAGATGGATGCAGGCAGAATATCGCATGTGCCTTGTGGTGTTGAATTTGACACGCCTGTGGCGCGTACGGAACCGGATGGTTGCCTGAAAATCGCCTATGTGGGGAGACTGGAGCAGGACCAGAAGCAGATATTCGACCTGCCGCCGATTGTCGAAGCACTCGAAGCGACCGGAGTGCCGTACGAATTGCTGATTGCGGGCAATGGTCCGGATGAGAAACAGCTGCGCGCCGAATTCGGCAGCCGAGTCGATGATGGCAGGATAACCTTCCTGGGGTTTATCTCACCGCAGCAGCTGCAGCGGCAGGTGCTGGCAGAGGTGGATGTGCTGTTGCTGACATCGAGCTGGGAGACCGGTCCGATTGTGATCTGGGAAGCGATGGCCAAAGGTGTTGCGGTGGTCTCGTCCAACTATATCGGTTCGGGTCTGGAGTCGGCACTGCATGATAACGATAACGCGCTGATGTTTCCTGTCGGGGATGCCGTGCAGGCGGCTGTGCAGCTGCAGCGGCTATGGTGTGAGCCCGGCCTGATTGCAAGGCTCAGGCAGTCAGCTTACCGCCTGATCGAAGAGCGCTATACCATTGCCGTATCGGTAGCCAACTGGGATCGTCACCTGAAAACAGTGCTGGAGCAGCCGGCACTGGCATCACTTCCCCGCATCGGTACGCAGCCGGCTAGCGGACGCCTTGACCGATTGCTGGGCGGCAGCAAGGCCGAATCACTGCGTTCACTGCTTGGCAGCACCGG
>PFXI01000012.1:2805-3984 GCA_002791575.1 Zetaproteobacteria bacterium CG_4_9_14_3_um_filter_54_145
GATGCGTTATTCTGGACGAAGTCAGAACAGCTCGATCGCAGACTTGACGGGACAAACTAAGGGATACCTCTATGTCATATTTAAAGAAAATACTAAGAAATATCCCGGGGGTGAATCGTCTTGATTCCAGGCTCAGGGCTCATTATACGAAAGCGGTTGCTCATGATGAGTATATGAAGACTATCACTCATGAAGAGTTTCCTCGCGGTCACTTCTACTCGGCGCTCCCGGATTTGGCAGAAGTGGAAATGAACGCGGCTGACCTGTTTCGCCCGGATATCGATGTCAGTGCCAGTATTAATCTCAATGAGCATGGACAGAAGGAGCTGTTGAACTGTTTTGAGGCGTTTTATACAGATTTTCTCTGGACGGAAGAAGCTAAAGGTGATTTTCGATTCCACCTAAAAAACGACTATTTTGCTGAAGCCGATGCATTATCCCTATACTCCATACTCAGGCATATTAAGCCTAAACGGGTCATTGAAGTCGGCTCCGGATTTTCTTCAGCCCTGATGTTGGATACGGATGAAAAGTTTCTTGGCAAGAACATCGCCTTCACATTTATCGACCCTTACCCTGAACGTTTATATTCAGTGCTTGCAGATGAGGATCATAAGCGATGCAGAATCATTGAAGACAGAGTGCAAAATGTAAGCCTGGCTGAATTTGAGGCGCTTGAAAAAGACGATATATTATTTATCGACTCCTCTCAGGTATCCAAGATTGGCAGTGACGTAAACTATCTGTTTTTTGAGGTGCTGCCCGTACTTAAGCCGGGTGTTATTGTTCATATTCATGATATTTTCTGGCCATTCGAATATCCGAAAGAGTGGGTTATGGGACATCGAACATGGAATGAGGATTATTTGCTCAGAGCCTTTCTCCAATATAACAGCTCCTTTGAGGTTCTGCTCTTCAACAGTTTTGCCGGTTATAAATTTGAACAGTACTTGCAGAAACATATGCCGATGTTCCTGAAAAATACCGGGGGTTCATTCTGGATGCGGAAAGATGCAGTTACAAAATAAACTGCTGAATAAATGACTGGTTTAATTGTGTTACCGCCTATAAAGGTGAGCAGGTAATGGTTATCTCTCATATAGGCAACTTTTTACGTGCTATAGCCCTACTGCGGTATCCGGAAACTCTGCGCTTTCTGGGCGAGAAGCGGCTGGAGCT
>PFXI01000012.1:4000-4781 GCA_002791575.1 Zetaproteobacteria bacterium CG_4_9_14_3_um_filter_54_145
CCTCGCTGTGCAGCGGCACGGTGCTGGCCTTCGGTGACGAGAGCAATGGATATGGGCGCATCTCAATCGGAGACGGGACATGGATAGGGCAATACAACAATCTGCGTGCCTGCGGCGATGGCGATATCCGTATCGGTAACCACTGCCTGATCTCGCAGTTTTGCACATTGGTCGGATCGAATCATAGAATCGGGCGGGATCACCCGATACTCGAGCAGGGGCCGGACAGGTCGCGTCTGGGCATCGTGATTGGCGATGATGTATGGCTGGGGGCTGGTGTTACGGTGATGCCGGGCGTGAGTATCGGCACGGGGGCTGTGATCGGTGCCAATGCCGTAGTGACGAAGGATGTGCCCGCCTATGACATCATGGCCGGTGTGCCGGCTGTAAAAATAGGCGAACGGGCTTGAACCAACCGTCGCTGAAGCAACGGCTGGGCTGCTGGGTGCATGAGCGCTGGCGAACGGAACTGGCGCTCAACGTGCCGGGCTTCTCCTGGCTCGATCTGCATAACCGGCATGAGTCGATTGCAGTTGTCGATGGCGGGCGCAGCAGGGTATGCAACTGGCGGGATACCTCCATGTTGACCGTATGCCGCATGTTTCCCGAAACAGGGGCGAGGCTGCTGAAACACTGTCTGGCGCAGTGGCCGATTGCATTTTCCGATGACAGCGCAGCGGTTTCGGCCGAGCCCGATGTCAGCATTATTATCGCTTTTCGCGGTACGGCACGATTGCCGCAGCTACAGGCATGCCTTGCCACATTAAAGGAACAGCAGGGT
>PFXI01000021.1 GCA_002791575.1 Zetaproteobacteria bacterium CG_4_9_14_3_um_filter_54_145
TCGGCATTAAGAATCGAAGACTTAAAGCTGGATGGGATAATGATTATTTGGAAAAACTGCTAATGGGAAAGTAACAGTTTTAATGCGATTGCCCTGGCAGTGCTCCGTATGAGCACCCCTGTTCTGGTTATTTGCGTTCTTTTGTCGGTTCGATATCGAGTGCATCCGGCAGGTAGGGCATCAGCATCAGGGCAGCCAGGCCGGAGATCGAAAACAGTTCATTGCTTTCATTACGCTCTTGTGCTTGTCGTGTTTTTCTGTCTATTCGTTTACTTGCAAACATGGTCGGCTCCTTATCGAATTTTGGCTGATGGAAACACGTCGTGATGACAGCATGGTGACATCAGCATGACACGCATGTGACATGGTAGTTGCACCGGTGCTGCGTACGCGCAGCTGCGCAGCTGTAGGATTGTCGGCAGCTGCGAATCCGCGTTGAAAATCAATGGCTTCTGTGACCGGATTCAAATAGAGGAAGCCATCAACGCCTGTCGCACGCGCCATGCGCATAGAGGGCGTGTTGCCACCCCTGCACAACGGAATGCGTAGTGCAGCCGGATTACTGTGTGCAGCAAGATGCAACAGGGCCACGCCTGCGCTGCCTGTATGGGCAATGTCGACCAGCAGAAGCGCTGCGCGGGAGAAATCGGGATGCCCGCTGGCCTGTGATGGTTCGATGCGTTTGCAGCTATAACCCCGGTGTTCAAGCCATGTGAGCGCCTGGCTGGCAGCCCGACAATCCCGGCTGATGACAAGGGCGATGCCACCGTTTTGATGTATTGTGTTCATGATGAATGCCTCCTTGCTGATGAGGCTAGGCCGGAATATGTCATGCTGGTGTCAAATGTGTTACAATTCGAAGTCGCTTGATGACATCGCTATGTCATCTTTGACTGGCAGGGTCTGTGGCATTTATTGACTCGGCCGGCAGGCCGATACCCCCTTAGAGGTGATTGATTGAAAGTGGAAACATCGCTATCGCTGGATAGTCCGGAATTATACCTGAACAGAGATCTGAGTATGCTGGCATTTAACCGGCGCGTACTTGAAATGGCCAGTGATCCGGATATACCACTGCTCGAGCGCTTGCGTTTTTTATGCATATGCACATCCAATATGGACGAGTTTTTCGAAGTGCGCGTTGCTATTCAGAAGCAGTGGGTGGCAGTTGGTTCCACACACGCCGGTGCAGATGGACTTTCAGCCAGTGAAGTGCTGCGCCGTATCCGGGAGAAGGTGACGGAGCTGGTGAGCGATCAATATCAGTTGCTGAATGATGAGCTGCTGCCCGCCTTGCGTGAGGAGGGGATCAGTTTTCTGCACAGAGCCGAATGGAATGAAGCGCAACAGAACTGGATTCGCTGCTTTTTCAATCGCGAGCTATTGCCAGTATTGACGCCGATCGGTCTGGATCCGGCGCATCCGTTTCCCCGGCTGCTGAACAAGATTCTCAATTTCATGGTGGCGCTGGAAGGTAAGGATGCCTTCGGGCGCGAATCGCACTACGCTATTGTGCAGGCGCCCCGATCACTTCCCCGCATGATTCGGCTGCCTGCTGATGTGGCGACATCGGAAAATTGTTATGTATTTCTCTCAGCCATTATTCATGCTCATGTGGGTGAACTGTTTCCGGGCATGAATGCCAAATTCTGTCATCAGTTTCGTATTACCCGTAACAGTGAGCTGGATGTCGATGATGAGCTGGTTGATTTGAAACAGGCGATTGCCGGTGAGCTGCTGGAGCGCCGCTTCAGCCAGGCGGTGCGACTGGAAGTCTCAAACAAATGTCCGACTGAACTCTCCGACTTTCTGCTGGAGAAGTTCGGCTTGAATGATGTGGATCTGTACAGGGTTGAGGGGCCGGTCAATCCCTACCGGATGGCTCTGGTCTGCGATCAGGTGGATCGCCCGGATCTGAAGTTTCCGGTTTTTGAACAGGCCATGCCGTCACGTTTGCAGGTTGAGGACAGGGATCTGTTCAAGATCATCAGCGACGGGGATCTGCTGTTACATCATCCCTACCATCGATTTTCTCCGGTTGTGGAGCTGCTTATGCAGGCGGCAACCGATCCGCATGTGCTGGCCATCAAGCAGACCCTCTACCGGGTTGTGCCCGACTCCCCGATTGTGGATGCGCTGGTGAAGGCTGCGCGTGCCAACAAGGAGGTGGTGGCTGTCATCGAATTGAGAGCCCGCTTCAATGAAGAAGATAATATCGCTCTGGCCGATCGCCTCTCTGCTGCCGGCGTGCAGGTGGTATATGGCGTGGTGGGTTATAAAACCCACTGCAAGATGATGCTTATTGTGCGTCGTGAGGGCCGATCCCTCAGGCGTTATGTGCATCTGGGCACGGGTAACTACCACACGATCACCACGCGCTTCTATACCGACTTCGGCATACTCAGCCGTGATCCGGATCTGGGTGAGGACGTACATCGTATCTTCCAGCAGTTGACAGGTATGGGGCGTGTTTCGAAGCTTAAAACCATGTTGCAGGCGCCGTTTTCCCTGCATAGCGGGCTGCTCGAGCGGATCGGCCTGGAGGCGGCAAATGCCGCAGCCGGAGGCAAGGGCCGCATCATCGCCAAAATGAACGGGCTGGAAGAGACGGAAATTATTCAGGCACTGTACAGGGCATCACAGGCCGGGGTGAAGATTGACCTGATTGTGCGCGGTATCTGCTGTCTGAAACCGGGGATCAAGGGCGTGTCGGAAAATATCCGGGTGCGCTCGGTGCTCGGGCGCTTTCTTGAGCATACGCGGGTATTCTATTTCTATAATGGCGGAGAGCCTGAAGTGCTTTGCGCCAGTGCGGACTGGATGGGGCGTAATCTGCTCAGACGCGTGGAAACATGCTTTCCTGTTCGCGATAAGAAGTTGGCCAGAGATGTGTTGAACCAGGGGTTACGCCCTTTCCTGGTCGATAATACCGGTGCCTGGAACCTGCGTAAGGACGGTGCTTATTACCGTGTGCGCTCACAGAACAAGCCGCGTTGTGCCCAGCTGGAAATGATGCGTTTGTACGGTAATCTCAAAGCTTGAGATGCCTGTCACCGTACTGACAGATACTTGTCATCGTACTGACATGAATACCGCTTAGCCTTTTTCCTGATTCCGTCGGATGGCTGTTCCAGCATCCGCAGGCATCAGGGAGCAGGCACGATGCAGATGACACCAATAATGGCGCAACAGTGGTACGGAGGGCGATCCGCATGCTCTCCGGCAGAAGCGATGGTTGCCACGCTTACGGGCGTACGGGTGAATCTTCAACCGGTATATACCCTGAGCGGTATCAGGATGGCGCGCGCACAGATATGGCGTTGCCACAGGCCGGGGCAGTGAGTCCGGCTGAAAGCAGGCGGCGAAAAAGAGCCGCTCTGCTCAATGCGGTTCGCTATTTTGTCGTGCAACAGCGCTCCGGTTTTCTATATCTTGATATGAGTGTGCAAGAGTTTGTCGATTACGCTGATGATGATCTGTTGAAGTCTGTCAGTGAGCATCTGCTACCGCCGCGGCAGCTGGTATTTATGCTAAGCGGAGCGGTGACCGGAATCGATGCAGGCGGGCAATTGCAACAAGTTGTGGCCCGTGTGCGCGCTGCAGGCATCAGCGTGGGGGTGCGGGCGCTGGTCAATGGTAATCTCCAGCTGGCATTAATCGCTTTGATTCACCCGCAATGTCTGGCGCTCTATGCAGAGGATAGCGCTCTTTTGCCGCCCAGAACGGTGGCGGGCATGCTGACGTCACTCTCACGCATCACCGGAGAGCCTGCCTGTCCGGTTATTGCAGATCGGTTCGGTAGTTCAGGGAGATGCGCATGATGGGCGAAAGTAGTGCGCAGGAGGATAGCTGTTTTACCGGCAGCGATCCGATCGTGCTAAATCCTGTCGAGATGCAATATGAGGAGCCTGTACATGGCGGCGCAATGGCTACAGCGGTGCTGGAGCGATTTCGCAATGATGAAAACCTTATGGCGTTACCCGTGGTGGATGACCGGCTGCATCCACTCGGGCTGGTTACCCGTCGCAAAATTCTCTCTGTATTCGGGCATAAATATTCGCACGAGCTCTACCGGCGCAAGCAGGTGGATATCCTGATGGAGTGTCAGGCTATCGTGCTGGATCATCATACCGGTATCGAACTGATCAGCCAGGCCATGACCGATCGCGAAATGTACTGCGCATTCGATCCCGCGATCATGACCCGTGAAGGGGCCTACTGCGGCATGCTATCGGTGATCAGCATACTCAGATCGATTACCGGCAGCCGCATTGAGCAGGCGTATGATTCTAATCCGCTGACGCGTTTGCCGGGTAATAACAGTATTAACAGCCAGATCGACCGGCGCTTGCAGGCAGGAGAGAGGTTTGTGCTGGCCTATATCGATCTCGACTATTTCAAGGTATTTAACGACCACTACGGTTATGAGCGCGGCGACCGTGTCATCCAGCTGGTGGCTACTATCCTGCGTGAAACGACTGCAAACAGTGATTTCATCGGTCATATCGGTGGTGATGATTTTGTACTGTTGCTGGAGTCGGCAGACTGGCGCGACAAGCTTGAGTTACTGCTGGATCATTTTCAACGCAGATCGCTGATGCTTTATGATGCTGCGGACAGACAACGCGGCTATCTTGTGGGGGAGAACCGGCAGGGTGAGCAGATGCACTTCAATCTGATGAGCCTGTCGGTGGCAGCCGTGCCATGCGGCAGCGGTTACTTTCACTCCCATGTTGAGCTGGCTGAAGTGGCTGGTGAAGTGAAGCACAAGGCCAAGAGCATTGAAGGTAACAGTATCGTGGTGAATCAGCGCAGTTATTGATCGCCGTTTCGCTCAGGAGGCTTTCCGGGCATAGGAATCCGTCGCGAGTTAAAACGGGATTGAGTCAGTTTTATCGTTTGTTTGATTCGAATGCTGGTTGTGTTTAACGAGAGCTTTTCCGCAGCAAGCTTCTTCTATGCTCTGACAGTCTCCCTAATAGCCGATAGCCAGATTCAGCTGCTTTCTGTTTGTAGCAGGGCCGGTTGTCTCTGCTGCTGATTCATCAGGATGTAGCAGGCTGTGTACCGTGCGGCTTAATGTGGCGATGGAGCACGGCTTTTCAATGACCACCGTCAAATGATCATCACGTGTATGCTCAACTATATTGTTCGTCTCATAGCCTGTCAGGAAAATAACCGGAATCTCCGGTCTGATCTCACGCATCAATGCAACGGCGGATGGTCCGTCCAGTACGGGCATGATTACATCCGAGATGATCAGGCCTATCTGATCTGAATGTTCATAGAATTGCTTCACCCCCTTTCTGCCATTCTTCGCCGACAGGACTTTGTAGCCCAGGCTATGGAGCAGTTGAGACAGTGTTGTTCGTATGATTTCTGAGTCATCAATGAGCAGCAGCATCTTCTTCTTGCTGGCGGGCATGACCTGCAGCGTCTGTTCTGCTTCAAATGCCTGACCGGACATCAGGGGCAGACATATTTCAAATTTTGTTCCGTTGCCGGGGCTGCTGTTGACCCGGATCAATCCGCCGTGCATCTCAACAATGCCCTTTGCCGAAGAAAGTCCCAGTCCTGTGCCGCTTCCGGCTTTCTTGGTGGTGAAAAACGGATCAAAGATATGAGCGATATCCGCGTCATTGATCCCTGAGCCTGTATCTTCCACTACAATATATACAACCTCCGGCGTGGACGTGTGACAAGCAGGCATGGCGGGGTAGTGATAGCGCTCCTTTTTGTCCACGCTAACCAGAATATTCCGGCGTGTCGGGCCCAGTGCGTCACGGGCATTATTGATCAGATTAATGAGAACCTGTTGAATTTCCACCGGGTCACAATAAACCGTTAATGCTTCGCTGGTGAAATGCGTGGTCAGTACAATGTCTTCCCGCATGCCCAATTGCGCTGTTTTAGCGGCATTTTTCAGCACCTGCACGATATCCATGTTTTGTTTTTGTTGCGGGCTTGCATGGGAAAAGGCGAGCAGTTGTCGGATAATCATCGCAGCATCATTGGCGAGAGCTTCAATGTCCTGCAGATGGATCAGTGTTTGCGGGTGGGAGATATTTTTCTTGGCCATGTATAACTTGCCGATGATGCCGGCCAGCAGGTTATTGAAGTTATGGGAGACGCCGCCAACAAGGGTACCGACTGTCTCCATTTTCCTTGCCTGGCGAAGCAACTCCTCCTGCTGTTTGGCCTGACTCATATCACTCATGTTGGCGATATAGGATGAAATATTACCATCGCTATCGCGTATGGATTTAACATGCAGGAGGTGGGGATAGGCTTCACCATTTTTGCGCCGGCTGAAGATCTCCCCCTGCCAGCGGCCGGTTGTCATGAGCGTGCGTATGAGCATCTGGTAGAAGCCGTAGTTGTGCTTGTCTGATTTGAGCATGGTGAAGTGACGGCCTACGGCCTCATCGGGGCTGTAGCCGGAGATGGTTGTAAAAGCCCGGTTTACATAGGTGATGTTGCCATTTTCCTGCATCAGGATAATGGCATCGCCGGCATCTTCCAGTGCACCGGTCAGGTATTCGAGCCGGTGCTGGTAGGTTTTACTGATGCTCATGACCGGTTTGAGAATGAAAAAATATATCGGGCCTGCAGCCATCATGATCAGCAGCAGTGAATCGGCGATGGACGCAGCCTCCCGGGAGAGGTGCTGCATCAGCGGTATGTAACCGAGCAGCTCCATGGTGATATATTCAGAGATGCTGACAATCGCGATTAAGGTCAATGAGTATCGAATGTGCACGGCAGAAAGCTTTTTCATGGCTTTATCATACTGAAATAAGATTACATCGGCGTGACACGGAGCCGGTGAGCGAGAGCCTGGAACTGTACAGATATAGAGCTGCTCAGGTCAATTTATGCGGGCACCAGCCTGAATGAAGTCGGGGTGTGCCACTCAGCCTGCAGCCGTAATATCGATATGCAGTGTTTTGCCGAAAGCCTGCTGCATATAGTCTGACATCTGCAGTACCGCCCAGCGCTCAAGTAGCAGATCACCTTCACCGGTCAGATAGAGTTTGATCTCCTCCTTGCCGATCTGCATGCTGATGGTATTCACCCGGTTGCGCCGCTCCTTGTTCAGGGCGATGCCCAGTCGTAACAAGGCACTTAACTGCCAGGTCTTTTTCTGATCGGAGGCGGAGAGGGCGGTGAAATCGCTGTGCGTATCTGATGGCGCAGCCTTGCGCTGATAACGCACAATCTGGGCCAGTAGCTGCTTCTCGTTATTACTCAAGCCGAGCAGCGGTGACACCGAGATCACATAGGCGGCATGCCGGTTATGGCCGCCGACACGGATATACATGCCGATCTCATGCACCAGAGCAGCTACTTCCAGCAGCAGTCGTTCCCGATGCCCCAGTTTGTGTGTATCCGACATCTGGTCGAACAGTGCCAGTGCCAGTGCCGCGACATGCTTGCTGTATTTCTGGTCAACATGGTATTTCCTTTTCAGGCTGCGCGTCCATGCGATCAGGTTGCGACGTTTTGACAGGAACGTCCGCTCTTCGCCGTCAACCATATCCAGCATGATGCCGTCCAACAGGCTGGCATCGGGCATCTCCATCACTTTTGCGCCGGCCAGAGACATGATTTCATGAAATACCATGGCTGCGGGCAGTATGACATCGGCCCGATCCGGTCGCAGTCCCAGATCGCGAACACGCTCTTCAAAGCTTAGCACGGATAACTTCTCGATCAACAGGCCCAGTTGCTTGCGGCTTATGCGTTGTATGGAGCCGGTTTCCAGTAGCTGATTGGCCAGTTCGCCGATGGCGCTGGCATTGCCACCGGTTGCGATGCAGAGATCGGCTTTGCGCTTGCCTATCTGTTCGCGGATCTTTTTACGGGTGCCGTCCAGATATTCGGATAGCAGCGTATTGAAATCGCCGCCCTGGCCCATCATCTCCAGCAGCCGAACGGTGCCGATCTTGAAACTCTGGGAATCAATCACTTCACCATCGTCGCAGATGGTCACCTCAACACTGCCGCCGCCCATATCAATCAGCAGCGTGAATTGATCGGCCAGCTTTACGCGGCGGGAGATGGAGTAATGAATCAGCCTTGCCTCCTCCTCGCCACTGATCAGTTGCAGGTCAATATTTGCTTCATCCTGGATGCGCCGAACCAGCTGGGCGCCATTTCTGGCATCGCGCATGGCGCTGGTGGCAGTGGCCCGGTATACAGTTATCTGATGCTGGTCGAGAATGCGGCGGAACTGTCTGAATGCCTCAACAGCACTGGCCATGGTCTCTTCGCTGAGGATGCCGGTGGTGAATGCATCATGCCCCAGACGTACCGGTTCCCTGTAGCGTTGAATCAGGATGGGTACGCCATTTGCATCGCGTGTGGCAACGCCCATGCGAATCGCATTGGAGCCGACATCAATGGCGGCAACCATGGCGCCGGGTTCCGGTAGTGCATCATCGGATATAAGGTTGATTATCTCCATGTGCACATCATGACGTTTTGATTTGAAAACCGCTATTAAATTTCCCTACGTCCCGGGTAAGCTTTAATGTTGGCAGTTGCTGTGTATAATTTAACGTCGTTCACCGCACGGGATCATTGATCGCAAGGAGTTGCCGTATGGATACAACTGCTGCTGAAGAGGCAGAGGCGCAGCATACAGATGGGGTGCGCAGTTTTGATGCGCTGGCAGAGCTGCACGGTTTTGACGATGACAAAATCAGGTCGATTCTGGTCAAGTATCTGGATGAGCAGGAGCTCAAACCCTTTCAGGCTGAATTGATTCATCTGCAGAAATACCTCGAAGCAAGCAACAAGCGCATGATTATTCTCTTTGAAGGGCGCGATGCGGCAGGCAAGGGCGGCACCATTCGCAGTGTTACCCGCTATATGAACGAATAGCACTACCGTGTGATTGCCATGGGCAAGCCGACCGAAGAGCAGCGCAGCCAGTGGTTCTTCCAGAAGTATGTCTCCCAGTTTCCTAGTGGCGGCGAGATAGCGATCTTTGATCGCAGCTGGTACAACCGTGCCATGGTGGAGCCGGTCTTCGGCTTCTGTAGCGATGAGGAGTATCAAAACTTCATGCGAGGCGTGGTCGGTTTCGAGAAGGATCTGGTGCGTCAGGGTACGATTCTGGTGAAGATCTATTTCAGCGTGACCAAGGATATGCAGAAGAAACGCTTTGAGCGCCGTCAGCACGATCCGCTCAGGCAGTGGAAACTCTCCGAGGTGGATGTGCAGGCTCAGGAGCGCTGGGGCGCTTTTGACAAGGTGAAGTATGAAATGCTCAGGCATACCCATACAGCCGCTGCCCCGTGGACAGTGATCCGTTCGGCCAACAAGCATCTGGCCCGCCTGAATGCACTCAAGGTTATTCTCAATGCGGTTGATTATGAGGCGAACAATCAGGATCTCGATTACATTCCGGATGATGATATTGTCATTTCCGGTGCCCGTGAAATCGAGCTGATGCAGAAGGAGCAGTTGCGTAAAGGCAAGAAAAGAGCGGAAGTGGTCTGAGCGGCTGATGCCGGAAAAAGGGGTATTTGATTGCTGAAAAACAGCATGCATAGAATTCTGCTGCCGACAATTTTCATTGTGCTGGCTTACGGCTTCTGGATCAGTCCGGATTTTAAACAGATCGCTGCGGGTGTAGCCATCTTCCTGTTCGGCATGCTGGCTCTGGAGGAGGGATTCAGGGCCTTTACCGGCGGCATGCTGGAGCAGATTCTCAAACGAACCACCGACCGGCTATGGAAGAGCCTCAGCTTCGGTATCCTGACCACGACAATTATGCAATCCAGCTCACTGGTCAGCGTGATTGCCATCTCATTTCTCGGAGCCGGCCTGATCGGGTTGGCAGAAGGTATAGGTATTGTCTTCGGTGCCAATCTGGGTACGACAACCGGTGCATGGCTGGTGGCCGGTTTCGGCCTGAAGGTGAATATCGCCGCCTATGCCATGCCGATGCTGGTCTTCGGCGTAATTCTGGTGTTTCAGAAATCGCGCCCGTTGAAAGGGATCGGTTATGTACTGACCGGACTCGGCTTCCTGTTTCTCGGTATCCACTATATGAAAGAGGGTTTTGAAGCCTTCAAGGGTACAATCAATCTGGCTGAATATGCGGTGGCAGGTTATGCCGGCCTATTCCTGTTCACGCTGCTCGGTATTGCCGCCACGGTGGTGATGCAATCCAGCCATGCCACACTGGTGCTGATTATTACCGCGCTGGCCGCGCAACAGATCACCTACGATAATGCCCTGGCTCTGGCGATCGGCGCCAATGTCGGTACAACAATTACAGCAATTCTCGGCTCGCTAAGCTCCAATGCCCAGGGTAAACGGCTGGCCGGTGCGCACCTGATATTTAATGCGGTCACCGGCATGATTGCCATCCTGCTGATGCAACAGCTGATGCTGGCTGTGGATGTGATCAGTGATCTGGTCGGTATCGGAGCAGAGGATTTCACGCTGAAACTGGCGGTCTTTCACACCCTGTTCAACCTGATCGGTGTCATTGTCATGGTGCCGCTTATCGGCCGGCTGGTCACCCTGCTGGAGCGGCTGATCGGGGATGCCCCGGATCATTTCGCCAAACCGAAATTTCTCAATGACTCAGCCCTCGAGTTCGGTGATACGGCTATTGAAGCACTGCGTCTGGAAACGCTGCGTATCTACGCCAAGTCCACCGAGGTGATCGCTCGCGGTTTGTCACTGAGGAAGAAGGATATTTTCTCTGATCAAAAGCTGAAGAGCGTGATCAATAAAAGCGACAAGCCGGTCAATTATGATATTGATGATGCTTATGAGCACTACATCAAGAGCCTGTACAGTGCGCTGCTCAATTTCATCAATCGCATGCCGGCAGATCTGAGTGTATCCAGGCCGCTGGAAAACATCCGCTATTGTAATGAGACCATTGTACTGACGCTGAAGGATGTGAAGCATCTGCAGAAAAACATGCTCGGCTTTATCGCATCACTGAATCCAGATATGCGTGAGGAGTACAACCATATCCGCCGGCGCATTGCCAAGGTGCTGCGCCGCATCGAAAAGATCAGGGCGAGCGAGCAGTCACCGCTGACCCATGATGCGTTGGATGAGATGCTGGAGAAGAATGATGCGTTGCTGCACAGGCGACTGGATGGGTTTATTCGCAGCGGCAAGATTACCGCTGATATGGCGATATCGCTGATGAATGACAGCCAGTATGCCTACAATATCATTCGCAACCTGATCGAGATCAATCGCCGTCTGATGCTGCCTAGCGAAAACGAAGCTGCAGCAGATGATAATCCCACCACCTCAACCGAGCCCGAAGCGGTGCAATAACCCCGGCTTGGGCTTTTGACCATTCGCTTGAGTCCTGCTTGGTTCCCCAATTCAGGCCGAACAGGGAACCACTGGAATGAGGTACTTCGTCTTAACTTCTGACTGGCTCAAACCGGCCATAAACGG
>PFXI01000015.1 GCA_002791575.1 Zetaproteobacteria bacterium CG_4_9_14_3_um_filter_54_145
CAGATCAGCAACAGGCTCCCAAAGGGGGTGTCGACTTCACCGGAATAGGGTGTCGCGTTCGACTGGAATCAGGTGCCGACTTCACCGGAATACGCAACCGGTGGTGGCACCCCGCACATCCAATTGATTCGAGGTCAGACTTCAATGTTATAGCATCAAACGCTGGCTATGTCTGATTAGCTCCTTGAGGCACCCAGGGGCAGAGCCTCAACTCTAAACACATTCATTCCATTTGCCGGCATACGACCAGCCCGAAACTGAACAACTGAAAATGCTACACCGGACAAAGCGACCTATTCATCAATGGTAGTCCTGACCCCAAACCACAAAATGGCTCGTTGCGCATCGCGCAACGCTTGCCTATAGTGGGGACATGATTCGTTCGTTCAAGCACAAAGGTCTGCGCAAGTTTTATGAGACCGGAAGCAGTGCGGGCATTCAATCCGTACATCAACAACGGCTGCGCATGATGCTGGCCGCACTTGATACGGCCACTGTGATTGAGGACATGGATATTCCTGGCTTTCGTCTGCATCCATTGAAAGGAAGCAGACAAGGGCTCTGGTCGATTACAGTAAATAAAAACTGGCGACTCACTTTTTCATTCGAACATGGTGATGTGCATGTTGTCGACTATGAGGATTACCACTGATGAGTACTATGCATAACCCACCGCATCCCGGCGAATTTATCCGCGAGGTCTACCTTGATCCATTCAAGGTCAGCTATCGCACGGCTGCAAACTCGCTCAAGGTTTCACCTTCGACATTCAACCGTCTGGTAGTAGGCAAAAGCAATATCAGCCCGGAAATGGCCCTGCGCCTTTCCAAGGCCTTTGGCCGCAGCCCGGAAAGCTGGCTAGCCATGCAGGATAGCTACGACCTCTGGCAAGCGCGCAGTCGCGTAAATCTGGATGAGATAAAACAACTCGCTTTTGGCGGATAACCGTTTTTACATACCGCAGGATGGGTGGGGGTTACGTTCTCTTACTGTCATGGCTGCTATAACTCCATCAGTCATGTCTGGCACACTAAGAAATGAGCTTGGTACCTCAATAGTAGACCTAACCCCCAAGCCTTTTATAGACTCGAATAGCAGCTAATTTTTGCATAAGACCAATTGGCACTTGGACGCCTTTTCCATGGCCTAAATTCAAGGTGCTACACTCAATTTCTTTTGGCTTAAATTTTAAGTAGTTACCTTGATTCATCTTGTACTCAGCCTAACGCTCTCCCATTAACCGCTGAATAAGCTGCCGGACTAGAAGATACGGTTGTTAGCGATTCTCATCTCTTGACTGTGTACGAGGAATCAGATTCCTTGGCAGGTCATGCCCAAGAGTACAGCCCCCCTCCCAACGTGAAATGCTCACTTCAGGAAACAGGCTCTTCCGTTTGCCCCAGTTTAACACCCGCACATCATCTCCTTCATGGCCTATTTTGTTTAAATTGGCCGCATTGAACGCAGGACTGTGAGCAAAAATCTGAATCTTTTCCGACAAGCCAATAATACGTTCCCATTCGCGATCTTCAAGATGACACTCAGCACATATCCGTCCAACGAAAATCTCGGTGGACGTAGGTATCCAGCTATGCCAATTGTGTTGGGATATTCGATGCCCAAACGTTTGCCCCGATGCCTTGCCGATATAGAGCAGTACATTCGCTCCATAAACCGGATGGTCACCATAATATTGGTACAGGCCATAGTCTTCGTCCGATCTCAGTGCGCGGGCTTCGCTTAGAGAAAGCGGCCCCTGCCAATCAATATGAATGTCCACAACACTTCTCCAAATTTCTATCTTATTAGAAAATATAAGTATCTTCTTTGTCGCATAAACTATCCCCCACCTGAATTTCGGCTCAGGTGGGAATATTGAACCCGTCAAACAAGCATTACCGTGTAGATAAATTCACCCTGAAATCTAGCAGGCATGGAGGCAAGTCTGCTATTGATGCATCTGGTGGGCTGTGCCTGCATGTCCTGTTCACGCCGGAAACATTTTCCGGCCTGTAGCTGCGCTACAGGCGTAATTTATATCCTCATAGGGGGAATTTCACAGCGTTCGTTGCTCTCGCCGATTCTGGCACAATGTATGCGAGGTGATTGATATGAACACGAACCTACAACCGACCAGTGAGCAGACGAGCTTCAGCCGCCGCATGGCAGCTCAGGTGCGTTTGATCGAGCAGTACCGCTGGCAGCAGTTTTTCACCACCGGTCACATGCCCGGCCGTGACGAGGCGGCGGCCGAGTGGATCTCCCGCTTTGCCGCGGACTTTCCGCAATCCTTCAGCGCCTGAAACCTGTCCAACCGCTATAAGCCGTCGCTGCCTTACAGACTCTTGCTGACAATCTCCCTGACATCGGGTGATAGATCGGCATCATTAATACGCTGCAGCTGGGCACGCATCAGCTCACTGCGCGTTGGCTCCACCCGTTTCCAGTTCATCAGTGCCCGCACCATGCGTGAAGCCACCTGCGGGTTGAACGCATCCAGCAACAAAACCTGTTCGGCCACAAAGGCATAACCGCTACCGTCAGCGGCATGAAAGGCGTACGGGTTGCGCATGGCAAATGTGCCGATCAGCGCCCTCACCTTGTTCGGGTTACGTGCATCAAAACAGGGGTGAGCCATCAGCGACTGAACATGTTGCAGCGTGCCCGGCAGTGATGATGCCGCCTGTACGCCAAACCACTTGTCCATGACATTGGCTTCATGCCGCCACTGTGACTCAAATGCCACCAGCGCCAGCTCGCGCTCGAGGCAGTCGCAATTGGACAGTGCTGCCAGCGCCGCATACTGATCGGTCATATTATCGGCCTGTTCAAACTGCGCATAGGCGAGCTCGCATGCCGCCCTGTCGCCCAAACGGGTCAGATAAGAGAGGCAGACATTCTTCAACTTGCGCGCCTGCATGGCCGCATCACCGGAACCATCGATAGCCGAGAGGCGCAGGTAGCTCGCTTCCAGCTCGGTGCGCAATGCCGCTGCAATGCTGCACCGCAACTGCTCACGCCGCTGATGAATCAACCCCGGATCGGCTGCCACACAGGCTTCGGCAATATCCGCCTCCGATGGCAACAACAGCGCTTCGGCTTTTAGTGCAGCATCCAAGCCTGCATCTGTCAGCACATGATGCAGCGCATCAATCAATACCGCCTCATGAGCCTCATTTCCAACCAGCAGATCCTGCATGGTACGCATGGCCAGGCGCTGTGCCGCCGCCCAGCGATTGAAGGAATCCTCATCATGGCGCATCAGAAATGCGTCATCGGCAGCCGTGTAGGGATAATCCAGCTCCACCGGTGCGGAAAAACCGCGCAGCAGCGACGGCAATGGCCGCTCACTGACCCCGACAAAGACAAACTGTTCTTCTGCTTCACGCAGCAGCAGCGTACGACTGCTGCCTGCGGCGGCTGCTTCGCCGGCCAGTTGTAGCGGCACAGATTGCCCATCCGGCAACAGCAATCCCAGCGTCAGCGGAATCAGGAATGGTTGTTTGTCACTCGCTTCGGGTGTTGCAGGACAGCTCTGGCTTACATGCAGCGTACAGGTTGCAGCTTGCTCATCATAGGTCATGCGCACGGCAAGCTTGGGTGTGCCGGCCTGATCATACCAGCGCTGCATCTGTGCCAGATCAACATCATTGGCATCACGCATGGCAGCAAGGAAATCTTCTGTACTGACCGCCTGCCCGTCGTGACGGCTGAAATAGAGATCCATGCCGCGCCGGAAACCATCGACACCCAGTAGCGTCTGGTACAGGCGCACCACCTCCGCCCCCTTCTCATAGACGGTAACCGTGTAGAAATTATTGATCTCCATATAGGAGGCCGGGCGTATCGGGTGCGCCATCGGGCTGGCGTCTTCGGCAAACTGATGGCTGCGCAGCATACGCACATCCTCGATGCGCTTGACCGCCCTCGAGTGCAGGTCGGCGGTAAACTCCTGATCGCGGAATACTGTCAGCCCCTCTTTCAGACTGAGTTGGAACCATTCGCGGCAGGTCACCCGGTTACCCGTCCAGTTATGAAAGTATTCGTGACCGATCACCGCTTCAATAGCGATATAATCATCATCGGTGGCCGTTTCCGGACTGGCGAAGACCAGCCGCGAGTTAAAGATATTCAGCCCCTTGTTCTCCATCGCGCCCATATTGAAATCATCGACAGCGACAACCATGAACAGGTCCAGATCATAGCAAAGGTCAAAACGCTGCTCATCCCAGCGCATGGCCTGCTTCAGCGATGCCATCGCATGCGCGCAGTGCTCGACATGGTGCGCCTCGGTATAGATGCGCAGTGTAATATCACGCCCGTCACTGGTACGGAATTGATCCTCCACGCACTGCAGATCACCGGCCACCAGCGCAAACAGGTAACCTGGCTTGGCAAACGGATCCCGCCATTCGGCCCAGTGGCGACCGTCATCCAGCTCGCCCTGAGCCACCGGATTACCATTGGAGAGCAGTACCGGATTTTGCGTCTTATCTGCTGTGATACGTACGGTGAAGGGTGCCATCACGTCCGGCCTATCGGAGTAATAAGTAATCTTGCGAAAACCCTCAGCCTCGCACTGGGTACAGTAGTTACCACCGGAGCGGTACAGTCCTTCCAGTGATTTATTGGCTTCTGGATTGGTAAGCGTCGCAATGGTTAATTCAAAACGCTCCGGCACGTTATCAATGCGCATGCCGGTCTCACTCAGGCTATAGTCATCTGCAGCCAGCTCCTGCCCGTCCAGCGCTACGCTGAGCAGCTCCATCTCCTGCCCGTCCAGCCACAGACTCCCGGCAACCGTTGCCGCAGGATTACGCCGGTAACAGACCCTGGATACCACCTTGGTCGCCGAGGGCTGCAGTGAAAAGTCCAGGTAAACGCTATCCACCAGGTATGCCGGCAGTCGGTAATCTTTCAGATATATAGTCTGTTGCATGGGTGCTCCTTTAACTTGGAAATTAAGTATGCAGGGGTGGATCGCTCCCCGCATCAGGCCGCAGTTTATGCCTTGTTGATCTCGATAATGGGCGAGATGCGCATCGGTTTGATCGGCGCGTCACTCAAGCGTTTTTCTACCGCCACCTCATCGCAATCGGCAAAGCGTGCACAGTGAACACACACCGTCCAGACCTTGTGCGGCAGGCTCTCTCTGGAGACCACGGCATAGCCCATACGCTCAAAGAAAGCAGTCACATAGGTCAGGGCAAATACCCGCGCCACGCCGAGTGCAGCCAGCCACTGCTCGCACCCCTCCACCAGCAGACGACCGATACCGTGCTTCTGGTATGCCGGAGAGACCACCAGTGAACGGACCTCCGCCAGATTCTCGCCATAGATATGAACGGCAACCACACCGCAGAGCTCACCATCATAATCGGCAACCAGAAACTCCTGCAGATGCTGGTAAATATTGTCGCGATCACGCGCAAGAATGATGTTTTTGACGACGAACGGCTGCAGCAATGCATAGATCGCTTCCACATCATCGACGCCGGCATTGCGAATGCTTATCCGGTGACTCATCCCCTGCTCCTCAACTGCTTAATATTCACAACCGCTTCACCGACCACACAGAAAAAGCGCGGCATCCACTCAAATGCCTCTATCACGCGCAGTTGCGCGCAGTTGATTGCTCTGTTGTGGTGAAAAATATTGGACTCAGGCTGCGGCAAGCGCCTGCCCCCGATTGAGCATGCTCTCGGCGTGTTCCAGACCGCGCGCATCGCCGAGCATACGGGCGATCTCCAACGTGCGTGCCTGATCATCCAGTTGCTGCAACGAGCTGAGTGTACGCCCCTCCTGCTCGCTCTTGCTGATCACCACCTGCCGGTCAGCACAGGCGGCCACCTGCGGCAGATGTGAAATCACCAGCACCTGTCGCTCGCGTCCCATGGATGCCAGTAGCTCACCCACACACCAGGCTGTCTCGCCGCCGATGCCGGTGTCCACCTCATCAAATACGGCCAGCCCCGGCGCACCTGCCATCGCACCGCACCCCTTAAGGGCCAGTACCATACGCGAGAGCTCGCCGCCGGATGCTACCGCCGAGAGATCGCGCCACGGCTCGCCGGGGTTGCTCATCACCTGCATGCGTACCTGATCCATCCCCGTCGCGGTGAATGCATCATCGCCATCCGTGCGCCCATCCGCTGTCAGACAGAAGCGTACCTGCATACCTGCCAGTGCCAGGCGATCCAGCAACGGGCGCAGCGCTCTACAGAGTGACTCACCTGCCTGCCTGCGCGCCTCACTCAGTGCAGCTGCATGCAGCCTGTATTGTTCGGCTGCACCAGCCAGTGCAGCCCCGGCCGCATCCTCGTCCCAGCCGGCCGTATCCAGTGCAGACAATCGCTGTTGCCACGCATCC
Organism: Zetaproteobacteria bacterium CG_4_9_14_3_um_filter_54_145; assembly: GCA_002791575.1. Lineage (GTDB taxonomy): Bacteria > Pseudomonadota > Zetaproteobacteria > Mariprofundales > Mariprofundaceae > Mariprofundus. Next base: position 6,371 of record PFXI01000015.1, read on the forward strand.
ATCAGCGCCAGCAGACCGGCCTCATCACAACCATGCCGGCGCTGTGCCTCCTGCAGGCGCATCAGCCGTTCTTCTGCCGCCTGCAATGCACGCTCATCAAATGCGTCGTCCAGTACCGTCGCCAGCTCCGGTACCACTTCACCCAGCAGGGCATCCACCTGCTGCAGCAGATCCAGACTGCTCTTTAAACCGGTGTGATAGTCCTGCACCGCAGCCAGTGCATGTGCAGCCCGCGCCAACATTTCACGCGCATTCGGCTCAGTCTCATCCAGCAGCGCCATCGACAGCGATGCGGCGGCATGAATCTGGGCATGATGGCGACCTGCCTGTACATCCGCCTGCAATTGATCGATCAGCCCCTCTTCGATCTCCAACTCATGCAGCCGTGCCAGCTCCTCGTGCATCCAGTCGACCTGCTGCTCGGTATCGCCGCGCTGCTGCCTGAGCTGCTGCAGCGCACGTCGTGCCTGCTGCCATGCAGTGTAGGCACTGCCGACATTGCCTGTCAGCTGCTGCGGCAGGCGGATATCAAGCAGGCTGCGCTGAAAATCCGGCTGCAGCAGTGCCTGATGCTCATGCTGACCATGCAGATCCAGACAAATACGCCCGAGCTGCTGCAATACTTTAGATGCCACCGGCACACCATTGATAAAACCGCGTGAACGGCCGTCGCTGTTGATAATACGGCGCAGAATAAGCTCGTCATCCGCATCGATCTCCTGCTCACCCAGCAGCGCAGCGAGTTGGGTGTCGCCGGACTGAGTTAGCCACACGGCCGTTACCTCGGCCCGCTCTGCGCCATGGCGCACCCAGTCGGCGCTCGCACGTGTACCGAATACGGCACCGAGTGCATCAACCAGCATCGACTTGCCAGCACCTGTTTCACCGGTAAATGCCGTCATGCCGGCATCCAGCTCCAGCTCTACATGCTCGATCAGGGCAAATTGTTTAATTATCAGGGAAGAGAGCACGCTTAAGTTGACCTACTCACGGCCTTCGGGTTGGCCGGCCCAGTTCAGCTTGCTTCTGAGCACCTCGAAATAGTGCCGATCCGGCAAATAGACCAGGGAAATACTCTCGCCTTTGCGGATCACCAGCCGATCACCTTCCAGCAACTGCATCAGCTCAACACCATCCAGGTTAACCGCCGCGGCCAGCGGTGACTCCACCAGACGCAGCTGAATGACATCGTCAGCCGGCAGCACAATCGGCCTGTTCGACAGGGTGTGCGGGCATATGGGCACCACGGAGATCGCCTCAAGTGCCGGATGAACAATCGGCCCGCCGGCTGACAGCGCATAAGCGGTGGAGCCGGCCGGTGTAGCCAGAATCAGCCCATCGGCGCGCATGCGAAAGACAAACTGATCGCGCACCGCCATTTCGAAACAGATCAGACGCGGGTGCGCGCTACGCTCAAGCACCACATCATTCATGGCCGTGCCTTCAGCCAGCTTGATATCATCACGCCAGACTTCCGCATGCAGTGAAAAATGGCGTTTGGTTTTCAGATTACCGGCCAGAATATCCTCAACCACATCAAACATGCTGCCAATCGGTGTATCGGTGAGAAAACCGAGGCGGCCGAGATTGATGCCGAGAATCGGCGTATGCGAACCGATAAAATGGCGGGCAGCGTGCAACAGGGTGCCATCACCACCGAGCACGATCATCAACTCCACCTGATCCTGCATATCAACAAGCGGCAGTCGATTATGGAAAGATTTGCAATCGACGCAATCCGGCAGCATCTGGTCAACATATACAGTACACTGCTTTTCCGTCAGCCAGCGATGCAGGTCGCACATCAGCGCGCAGGCGCGCGAATCATTGGGCTTAACGGTAATACCGATGCGATTCACTTGGAGGCGCCCCGCCAGCCCTTTGGCTGGATATGACACTGAAAACACTGTCCACCCTTGATATGACCGACAGGCTGAGGACGTACGCCTTCCGCACCATGACAACTCAGGCACTCGGAGAGCTTGCTCACTGCACGATGCGTTTCATCGCTCGGCACATCCTTTGTGGTGCGCTCACTGGTACCGAGTACCAACAGGATAATCACTGCCGCAACGATACCCAGGAACATGGCATCACGCTTGGTCGGACGCCATGATTGATTCTGCCCGTTACTCATATCTCACCTCGGCTCTCAGTCATATTGCAGGTACGCGGCAATGATGAACGAATTCCCACGCCGATGCCATCAGCGCAATCCGTCAGTCATATGTCCCCTGAACCAGAAGCTGGTTATATGGATTTATTCCACTTCCTGATTGGTCATTTCAACTGATAGTGCAGCAAGCAAGGAGGCCCCATGCCCACAATATCACTAACTGTAGTAAAGCGACTGGATCAACCCGACTGGAAAGACCATCGAACTATGTCTGAATCAGGATACCATTCACTGTCTTAAATTTGGGTACTAGGTCAACCTGATCAGCCAAACTCCCTATGCATTCAACACCGAGGACTGGACCCACACTGCGCAATATACCCGATGATCCAGCCGGACCCGGTTATCGGTGCGGTGCGGTGCGGTGCGGGGGAATTGTTCCATTAGGTAGAACTGCACGCAGCTATGCCTATTGGACAACATGAATGCGCTGAACCTTGCCGGCGCGCATGATTTCAAAATCAATCGCACCGGGAGCCTGTATGATCCTGAGTAAATCCAGTGACTGTTCGGCATGGTTGAATACCTGACCATTCACAGCACGGATCACATCACCATTGAACAGTCCGTTTTTTTGAAACGGCGAGCCGATGACAATATGCGAAATCTGCAAACCATCCTGTTTTCCATCCGATGATACATGCGGGGTGAATGTCGCCTGCGTTAATAATCTGGCCAGCCCGGCGACTCGAGGCCGGGCCGGTAGTACTTCTTTATCGGATTGTAATGATGATGCGTTTTTGTCCGGCATATGGGTGACTGGCGCCTCTCCGGCATCGGCCATATGCTTGCCTGGTGCTGTCGACTGATCTTCTGAAATCGTCATGCCTTGCAGAACCTCTCGTTGCAGACTTACAAGCTGCCGCCTGCCGGCTTGTTCCACCACAATCGCATCGCCATCAACATGAATCAGTGTCACTCCCGGCTGAATTTGCTCACCGACAAACACCGTTTGTTGCTCCGGCTTGCCGTCAACAGACACAACCGCTGCGGAATGCTCGCCGGCCATGACGGTGCCAATCAGTATGATCTGCAACGGTTTAAGCACCGGCTGTGGTTGCCGAATCGGCTGTGGCACAGATTGCGGCGCAGTCACCTTTCCAAACAGAGGCACGGCTATCAGTTCACTCAGAGCAGGCTGGGCCAAAGAGGCCGCTCCACTGGTGGTTTGCGGTTGCGAACCGGCAGGGTTGTCCTGAGCGGATGGCAACAGCCAACCGGCCAGCAGCCAGGCCAAAAGCGCAAGCAAACAGAGTTCAGCCAATAACGGTAATCTTCTCACGATATTCACCCTGTGTAGTTTAGCAGGAGAGCCACGGCTGACCATAATAAGCCTTTATCGGCGTTTCGCGCAATCCGGCTCCCAGTGCTCTAACCGCAAAAGGAAACGACCAGCATAAGCTGGCCGTTTCCTTTGTATTGATAAGCATCTGCATTATTAGATGCTTCAGGAACTCGCCCCTAAGCTCTGATCATCAGAACGAGTGTACCGGAACTGTTAACGCCGGTGTATATTGGTTAAAAGTTCCGACGCCATTGTTGCCAACGCCATATACATAAGTCGAACCATATTGGTTGGATAATAAATAGCCATGATCAACGCGCACGCCAGTCTGGAGACGTGTTGCAATCATCCGATTCCCTTCCAACACACTTGGTAAGAACCAACCGGTGGTACCATTCGGGGATACATATGCATCTGCTAGCCTGGCAGCGATGCCGGGATCAGCGCAGGCCGCCATAATGGCCGCAGTGTTTGCCGCTCCGTCAATGTTGGTAGTGTTGTTGCTAGCAAAAAATACTGCGGGTATATTGAGAGGCGCGCATCCCCATGGGGCGGGGCCCAACTCAGGCCCGTACTCCTCTCCATGTGTCCCTTTGGCATCAACATAAAATACCGTTCCGCCACCAGGTCCTGTATCGCCAACAGCATACGGGCAAATTCCCGGTCTGGCTGCCCCGGCTGCATCGTATAGGCCACAGATTGCCGCATTCAACGCAGCAGGGTCAATGACGCCGCTTGGGCCTACCGGTCCTGCCGCACCTTGAGGGCCAGCTGGTCCCTGAGCTCCGGGAGCGCCGTCAAATCCGTTGGCTCCAACCTGTCCCTGCGGACCTGTTGCACCAGTCAGACCGATGGGGCCCTGAGCGCCTGTTGCACCAACTGCGCCATCAACACCGTTTGTCCCGTTTGTGCCCGCTGCACCAGTCAGACCGATTGGACCCTGAGCGCCTGTTGCACCAACCGCGCCGTCAGCGCCAGCCGGTCCCTGTGGGCCTGTCAGACCTATTGGGCCTTGAGGCCCTGTTGCACCGGTCAGGCCGATTGGACCCTGAGCGCCGGTTGCACCAACAGCGCCGTCAGCACCAGCCGGGCCCTGTGGGCCTGTCAGACCAGTCGGACCCTGCGGACCTGCCGGACCAGTTGCGCCCACAGCGCCGGTCAAGCCAATCGGGCCTTGAGGGCCCGTTGCACCGGTCGCGCCAGTCAAACCAATCGGACCCTGTGGACCTGCCGGGCCAACAATGGTGATAACATCATCGTGATGACCCTTGCCTTTCTTATCGTTGTCTGCGAATGCAGTTCCGGCTGACAAAGACACTGCCATAAACAGGGCAAGCGTAAGTACCGTTCCCATTCTTATTCTGTTTTTCATCCTGTCCTCCTTGTATTTATGTTTTACGCTCACTGCTGTCCGGTTAAACATTGATCAGGCTCAGTTGGTTTAAATTTTCAGTTGGTTGTCGTTTTGGTGGAGGCGATTGTTTC